>NZ_JAMQHY010000009.1:36375-91820 GCF_023845705.1 Clostridium sp. ZBS15 | reverse complement strand
ACAAGCAGTAAATGTGACAATACTCATTAAGAGTTCTAAAAGTTCATTTACAATGCCACTTCACCTATTGCATATATCAACATTGTTTTAAAACATAGCCTAGTTTTAAAATATTTCTTTTATGTAATTTAAAATATTAAATTAAGAAATCATGGGTAATAACTTAATTTTAAGAAAATTATCAGTTATTCTAATAAATTTAAAAAATAAATTTGAAGCATTAATTTAATTAATACTAGATTTTAATATTTTTGTAGCTTCATTTTCGCTTATATTTTTAATGACTCTTATTTCATCTATTAGGAATTTGCGTGCTGTGTTTAATATTTGTTTTTCTGTTGAGTTGAGAGCTTTCATCTTATTGATAAGAGTTAAATTATAAAATACATCTACGCTATCTTCCAATAAACCAGATTTTATTTTATTTAAATTTATCTCATATCTTTGTTTAGAAGGAAGATCTATTTCTTCCGGATTAGATGTGTCTTGAATATGATTTAGTATATCTTCTAGTGTATTAATATCATTAATCATACGTAATTTAGAATTAGGTATTCTATCAATAGGTATCATTATTTCTAAACTATTTTTTAACATTTGTATTATACAATATTTTTTTTTCTTACCACAGAAAAGTTTTTCTTCAATTCTTTGAACTATTCCTATTCCTTGCATGGGATAAACAACTTTATCACCAACGTTAAACAAAAAAACACCTCCTTTAATTTATGTGCTTATTTACATTATAACACATTTTATAAAATTTAATCCATTTTTGAAAATATATCGTTTGTATTGAATTACAAAGTAAATATAAAGATAATTACTTAATTTTATATTTTGTAATATATTAATATTTATTCTATATATATTAGTTAATAAAGATAAATCTGTCATTAAAAACAATTGATTAATAAATAAAAGATAGCCCCTTGATTATTTTTGAAAGTTAGTGTAAAATTAAGGTAAATAATTACAAAAATTTACATTTAAGTCATTAAGATTAAAGCCTGAAATATTATAAAGAAAAGGTGGCTATTGGAATGAGAGTTAAATATAAAAAAAACTTTAGATTAGGTGAAAATATAAAAGTAAAAATATCTACAAATGGAAATATAACTATTATAACTAAATATAAGGATAACAATATATCATTAAATAAAAATAGACTAATAGTTTATGGACAAAATGGAGATATAAAAAGACAGAAGCAATTATGGATATTTAAAAAGAAAAAATTAAACTTAAAATCTTTTATTAAGGGAATACAAGAACGAAAAAATAAGTTAAAAAATAAGAGAATAATAGTTAATGAAATAATTAATGAGGATGAGAATTTAATTAAGGGCATAAGAAAATATAAGACTTCAAGATTATTTTTTTGGTGTTTTCTAATTTTGACGTTTATTTTAAGAAGAAATTCAATAGTTCTAATTTCATGTATTATAATATCAATTTATTGCAGTATACAAGCCTTTAATAATATAAAATATAAAAAGGCATACTTGATAGTAAATAATATAAGTAAAGATATATCATTTATGAATTTATATAATGAAGAAAAAGTAAATGAACTATTAGGAGAATTTAGTAAGCGCTATGGTAGTGAAGTTGAAGTATGCATTCAACTAAAAAATGCAGTTAATTGTTTTAAAGAATGTGGTATAAAATTAGCTAATGACTTGAGTAATTTAGAGATAGAGGATGTATCATATTACTTAAAGAATATTAATTTAAGAAAAGAGGAACTCAAAAAAAATAAATACAATAAAAATAACAATAATAATTTAAAAAATAAATTTAATACAAGTAGTAGCAACAATAGAACAATAAATTATGTATCATCATTTGATAATAATTTTAGTAATAAATTAGCGGTTTTGTATAGAAAAGAAGTAGAAAATAGTTTAGATATAAAATCAATTAATAGAGCAATAGAATTTTTTGAAGATGATGAAAATACAAATGAAAAAGGTAGAGAAAAAGCAGTAGTATCTAAGGATGATAATAAATTAACTGTATATTTCTATAAAAAATCTTCTGTATTTTAAAATACTTGTTCAAAATTACTAATAAAAATTATATCAGCATAGCTATTTTATTCCTTATTTTTTAAAACAAACAATTTAATATAGATAAATAATAATAGCTATGCTATTATTATATAGGAAAAAAATATATAAATTTATAAGAATATTTTATATTAAATATAAATTAAACATAATCGATATGGAGGAAATTATATTATGCAAGATATAATGATAATAGGGATAGCCGGAGGAACAGGATCAGGAAAAACTACTTTATCATTGAATATTAAAGAAGAATTTGGTGATGATGTAGTTATACTTTCTCATGATTATTATTATAGATCAAATGATAATATATCATTAGAGGAACGTAAGAAATTAAATTACGATCATCCTAATTCTTTTGAAACTGATCTTCTGATAAAACATCTTAAGATGTTAAGAAATGGAGAAACTATTAATCATCCAGTATATTCATTTGTTGAACATACTAGAACAAGTGAAACAATTATGATCAAGCCTGCAAAAGTAATAATAGTTGAGGGAATATTAATTTTTGAAAATCAAGAATTATGTGACTTGATGGATATTAAAGTATTTGTAGATACAGATGCTGATGTTAGAATCATTAGAAGACTATTAAGAGATGTACAAGAAAGAGGAAGAGATCTTGATTCTGTTATTAATCAATATCTTACTACTGTAAAACCTATGCATGAAGAATTTGTGGACCCTAGTAAAAAAAGAGCTGATATTATAATTCCAGAAGGTGGATGTAATACAGTTGCGCTTAGTATGTTATTAGAAAGAATACGTAGCTTTATTTAAAAAATATTAATAGATAATTTACAATACATAGAATAAAGATCAGATGTTAAAGTTTTATTATTTAACATCTGATCTTTAATTATTCATAACAAAGCCTAATAATTTATATTTTATTTTATAAAAAGTATTATTAAAGATTGAATTATTCCAATAAAACCACCTAAAATAAAGCCTAGTATTTCAATGTGTTTAAGTTCTTTTTTAGCAACAGATATTATTATGCTTTCCAACTTATTCAAATCAAGAAGATTGATTTTTTCTTCAACAATTTTTTCAATATCTATTTTTTCTTTAGCTTTTGCCATAATTGTATTATGTATATCGTTGATAATAGGATTTAATTCAGTATTAATAATTTCATCAATATAGCTTTTAATCATTACATTAAATGGAGCAGGAATGAAATTGATTTTTTCTGATATTACATTTACTATTTTATTTTTTATATATTCATTAAAGTTTTCTTTATCTTCTTCTTTTATTATTTCATTAAATAAATCATCTACTGATAATAATTCATTTGCAATAACTTGCCCAATATTTTTAGCAATTTCTTTTTGTCTTTTTGGTATAAGACCTACAATTTCTATATTAAATATAGGTATTTTTATAGGTTTTATTGGTCTAAATAATAACTTTATAGCTAAAATATTAGTAATCCAACCTATAAGTCCACCAATTAAAGTTAAAAATAATATTGTTATTAAAATGTGTATCATAGTTAAATAACTCCCCCCTATTATTTAATAGTAAAAATACTTAAATAGTATATCATATTAATGTAAAAACTAAAAGTACATAAAAACATGTGTTTTAATTTTAAATATCAGTAATTATGTTTAGAAAAAATATACTCTTTAAAAGTATATTTTAAAGAGTATAGAACAATTTGAAAGTTTATATATTTCCAGAAAGGCAAATATGAAAAAAACGACTGATTTACAGTCGCTTTTTCTTCTTTAGGAAATTATAAAAATATTAAAGTACTCTTTCGGCAATATTAGTAGAGTGATCACCAATCCTTTCAAGATTACTAATCAAATCTAAAAATATTGTACTAGAGTTAGCTGAACATTTTTTTTGATTTAATCTTTTTATATTGCTTTCTCTAAGTGTTTTTTCACAAGTATCTATTTTCAATTCAATTTCTTTTACATGCTTAGCGTTAGTATAATCACTGTTTTCATAACACTTTAAAGCTAAAGTTAAAGCATTAAGAGTCTGCTCATACATACTCATAAGTTCTTCAATAGCATCTTGTGGAATTCTAATATGATCATCAATTTTTTCAGTAGCCAATTCTACTATATTTTTTGCATGATCACCAATTCTTTCTATGTCATTAATTATATGAAAGCTTGTACTTAAAATTTTACTATCAGTATCTGGTAATTCATAATTTGATAATAGAACTAAATAATCTGTTATCTCTTTTTCTAAAGTATTTATTATTTTCTCATTACTATATACTTGTTTTATGTATTCTTCATTTTCAATCAAAAAAGCCTTCATGGCTAATTCTATATTTTTTTGTGCAATTTTACCCATTCTAATTGTTTCATTAACAACTTGTCCAGTTGCTACAATAGGAGTATCTAATAAATTTTTATCCAAATAAATTGATCCATCTGTTTCTAAAGAATCTTTACCAGGTAAGATTTTATTTGCTAATAAAACAAGATATTTTGACAAAGGCAGTAAAACTATTGTACTTGTAATATTAAAAATAGTATGAGCATTTGCAACTTGTCTAGAAACATCTGTAGGGTTAATATATTTTATAAATGAAATTAGTGGATTTATAAATGGAGTAAATATTAATACACCTATAATATTAAAAAAGAGATGTATTAAGCCAGCCTTCCTAGCAGTTTTGTTTCCACCAGCAGAGGCTAAAAGTGCTGTAACACAAGTTCCAATATTGCATCCAAATATAATAGGCAATGCAATATTCATATCAATAGCTCCAGTTGTAGCAAGGGCTATTAAGATACCAGTTGTGGCAGAAGAACTTTGAACTATTGCAGTCATTAAAAGTCCACATAAAACTCCTAAGAGTTTATTATTGCCAACGAGAACTAAAATTTGCGAAAAAATTGATGATTCAGCTAACGGTTTCATAGCATTAGACATAAAATTCATTCCAAGGAATAGTATACCAAATCCTAATATTATGGAAGATATATCTCTATGCTTTTTCTTACTTGTAACTAAGAGTGATATTGAACCGATACCTACAAATAAAGGTGCAATATTATCTAATTTACAAGAAATTAATTGTGCTGTTATAGTTGTTCCGACATTTGCGCCCATGATAATGCCAGTAGCTTGCATAAGATTTATAAGACCAGCATTTACGAAGCTAACAACCATTACTGTTGTAGCACTAGAACTTTGAATTATAGCAGTTACAAGAGCTCCAATAAAAACTCCCATGTATTTATTATTTGTTACTTTTTCTAAAATACCTTTTAATCTTTCACCTGCAACGTTTTCAAGCCCGTCTCCCATGAGCTTCATACCAAAGAGAAATAGCCCCAAGCCCCCAATTAATTCAATAAGCATATTTATACCATTCACACATATCTCTCCTTCGAAATAAAAAAAGTAATTAAGTTTTTATATTTACATATTATAACTTTTAATAAAGGAAAAGTAAAACTAAAAATTGTAAAGTATTTCTCAATCTATAAACTTTAGGTTTTTAATTAAACCATCATGAGCAACATTGGAATTTTCAAAAACCTCTTTTGCATTATATATATAACTTTCAGGATTAGATAATGCAGGACTAAAATGAGTTAAAATTAATTCTTTACATTCTCCATTTTGAGCTAAGGTTGCACTTTCTCTAAATGTCATATGTTTATTTTTTATAGCTTTTTCTATATCTTCATCGCTACCATAAGTACCTTCACAAATAAACAAGTCACTATATTTGATAAAATCAGGAATAGCATTAGTTGGTCTTGTATCAGTTACATATGATATTTTAATGCCTTTACGCTGATTATCAAGAACTAAATCAGGGGTATATATCCTATTATTATAATTTATAGTTTCTTGACTTTGTAGTTTGTTCCATAAAGTTTTAGGTACATTATTTTTAATAGCTTTATCTACAGAAAATCTAGGGAATCTTTTGATATAAAAATTATAACTTAGGCATTTAGCAGAATGTTCAACTTCTAATGAAGATAATATAAGATTACACTTATCATCATTTTCACATAAAGAAGTACCATTTGTATTTATTAAAAATTTTAACTCATTATTTTCTAATTCAATAATTTCTAGTTCGTAAGGAAGATATGGGTTTATAACATTTAAACCATTAACAATTTCTTTAATTCCTTTTGGTCCAACTATTGTAATTTTTTCACTTCTACCACAATTACCTATTGTAGAAAGTAATCCAGGTAATCCTATTGTATGATCGCCGTGAGAGTGAGTTATACAAATTAAATCTAAAGATTTAAACCCCCAACCTATTTTTCTCATGGCAACTTGTGTACCTTCACCACAATCAATTAAAATTTTTCTACCATTTATGTTTATCAAAGTAGAAGATAAAAATTTATCAACCATAGGCATTCCACCTATTGTTCCTAAAGTGCATAGATCAATCATAAAAAACCTCTCCTATCTTTATATAGTAAAAAATTGTCTATATATTATAATAACAAAAAAAATATAAATAATTCTAGTTTTATTTTGTACTATTATTAAAATTTTAATATAATATTCTAGAAAGAATATTAATTTGGAGGGATGACTTTGAATAAAGAATATGATTATATTTTTATGGACTTAGATGGAACAATAACTGACCCTATGATTGGAATAACAAAATCAATACAATATTCATTAAAACATTTTGGAATTAATGTTGAAGATATAAATACACTAACTAAATTTATAGGTCCACCATTAAAAGATACTTTTAAT
This sequence comes from Clostridium sp. ZBS15, assembly GCF_023845705.1. Lineage (NCBI taxonomy): Bacteria > Bacillati > Bacillota > Clostridia > Eubacteriales > Clostridiaceae > Clostridium > Clostridium sp. ZBS15. The sequence goes on along the minus strand of NZ_JAMQHY010000009.1, from coordinate 85,014 downwards.
TTGTATTATGGATTTAATGAAGAAAAAACAGTAGAGGCTATAGAGAAGTTTAGAGAAAGATTTGCAAGTGTGGGTCTTTTTGAAAATGATGTATATGAAGGAATGGAGAAAGTTCTAAAATCATTAAAAGACAGAGGAAAAACTCTTATGGTTGCAACATCAAAACCTAAGTTTTTTGCAGAAAAAATACTTGACCATTTTGGTTTATCAAAATACTTTACTTTTATTGGTGGTAGTAATATGGATGAAACTCGTTCTAAAAAGAGTGAAGTCATAGAATACGTTTTATCAGAAAATAATATCACTGATTTATCGAATGTTGTTATGATAGGGGATAGAGAACACGATATTATTGGAGCAAAAGAATTTAACATTGATAGTATTGGGGTACTATATGGATATGGAAATTATGATGAATTAAAAGAAGCAGGTGCAACTTATATAGTTAAAGATTTAGATGAATTACTAAAGATAATTGTATAGATCAATTTAAGTTATTAATTTATATCTTGAATTTTGTATTATATTTTGTATATAGTTCATAATTATAATTAAGTTAATGAGAATTTTGTTGAAAGCTATATGTAAAAAATCTATAATGATTACATAGTAGTATTATTTAAATAACTACTACAAAAGAGAGGGAAAAATGAAAATTAATTGGAATGAAAAATATAACACAATATCAATATATTCTTTTATAGTTGTAAGTGCAATTATTATATTTTACTTATCTATATCTGAATTTGGATCATTATTAGGAAAAATAAGTGGAATAATAGTTATATTACAACCATTTATAATAGGATTTTCAATGGCGTATATATTAAATTTTATATTAAAATTTTATGAAAGAAAAATAAGTGAATATAATAAATTAAAATCTCTTAGTTTTAAAGGAAAGAGAGGATTAAGTTTATTTATTACATATATAACAGCTATGTTATTGATTGCTCTTTTTATACACTTTGTATTGCCACAATTGATACAAAGTATAATAGGATTAGTGAATGATGTTCCTAAATTTATTAATGAATCAACAAAATTTATTAATGAATTAATGCTAGATTTAAATATTTCAGAAGAATATCTTCCTTTAATAAATAATAATTTTAATGAATTTATTAATTACATAATAAAGATTGCAACTAATTTATTGCCTGTTTTAGGAAGCTTTGTTACTAAAATAGCATCTAGTATTTGGAATATTGTTCTAGGCGTAATAATATCAATATATTTACTAATTGATAAAGAAAAATTCTGTGCAATGAGTAAAAAAGTAACATATGCTGTTTTTTACAGAAAGGCTGCAGAAAAAATTATAGAAATAACTCACAGAAGTAATGATACATTTGGAAAGTTTTTAATGGGAAAAATATTAGATTCTTTTATTATAGGAGTATTAACTTTTATAATATTAACTATATGTAGTATGCCATATGCTATATTAATATCAGTAATAGTGGGTATAACTAATATTATTCCATTCTTTGGACCATTTATTGGTGCTATTCCATCAGTTATAATAATTTTATTTGTATCTCCAGTAAAAGCATTATGGTTCTTAGTAATAATATTAATAATTCAACAAATTGATGGAAATATTATTGGACCTAAAATATTGGGAGATTCAATAGGAATATCTGCTTTTTGGATATTATTCTCAATATTATTTGCAGGAAAATTCTTGGGATTAATAGGAATGATTATAGGTGTACCTTTATTTGCAGTAGTATATTCTATTATAAAAGAAATAGTAGAAGCAAATTTAAAGAAAAAAGGTTTAAAAATAAATACAAAAGATTATATGTGACTTTAAAAATATAAAACTTTAAGTCATATAGAGTTTAAAGATATGAAATATATTTTTAAACTCTATATGACTTTTTATTTTGTATAAAAGTAAAAAATTTACATGAACATATTGTATTGAACAGTGAATAATGATAATATAATTTTGTTCAATAAATGAACAAGGGGGGAGTATTATGGGAAAAATAAATACTGCGGTTATTTTAGTTGCAGGAATGGGAAAAAGATTATATGAAATAACAAATGATGAAATACCCAAAGGCTTTATATGCATAAATGAAAAAACATTAATTGAAAGATCAATATCTAAATTAAGGCAAGCAGGAATAAAGAAAATATATTTAGTTACAGGACATTTAGGAAATTTTTATGATAAGTTATGTGAAAAAGAGGTAGATTTATATGTCAAAAGAAATGATAAATATATAACTACTGGTAGTATGGCTTCATTGGCTACATTAAAAAATTTAATTGTTGATGATTTTTTATTATTAGAGGGTGATCTTATTTATGAAATTAAAGCATTAAAAGATGCAATTGAATATGCTTCTGATGATTGTGTAATTATTAGCAATTTAACTAATAGTGGCGATGAATGCTACATTGAGATTAAAAATAATAACTTATATAAAATTTCTAAAATTAAAGAAGAAATAAAAAATATATATGGAGAATTAGTTGGGATATCTAAAATATCATTAAATTTATATAGGGAAATGATAAAGCAATTTAATAAATCCAAAATGCAGAAATGTGACTATGAATATATATTATTTGATGTTGCAAAGATGAGAAAGATTGGGTATTTAAAAATTGAAAATTTAATATGGTCAGAAATTGATAATAAAGAACATTTAAAAAGAGTTAAGGAATATATAATTCCTAGATTGTATGTTAATGGTGAAGAATAGAAGGGATGAGTTTATGAAAACAGTTTATATAGCAATGAGTGGAGATATAATACATCATGGTCATTTAAATATAATTAATGAAGGAAGAAATTTAGGAAAAGTAATAATAGGACTTCATACTGATGATGTTATTGCAGGATATTGGAGAAAACCAATAATGAGTTATGAAGAAAGAAAAATGGTGATTGAAAATATAAAAGGTGTTTCAAAGGTAATTCCTCAAGACACATTAGATCAAGTAGCAAATATTAAGATATTAAAACCCGATTATATTTTGCATGGTGACGATTGGAAAAGTGGATTTCAAAATAAATTTAGAAAAAGAGTTATAGATGTCATTAAGGAATGGGATGGAAAGTTAGTAGAAATAAAGTACACTAAGGGAATATCAATTACTAAATTAGAAGAAAAGTTAAGTGGAATAGGGACAACCCCTCAAATGAGAATGAAAAAACTTAAAGAGTTAATGTATTCAAAAAAGATAGTTAGAATACTTGAAGCACATAATGGACTTACTGGTTTAATAGTTGAGAAAACAAAAGTAGAAAAGGAAGGAAAGATAAAAGAATTTGATGGTATGTGGGTAAGTTCACTTTGTGATTCAACATCAAAGGGAAAACCTGACATAGAAGTTGTTGATTTGACATCAAGACTAAATACAATTAATGATATTTTAGAAGTAACTACAAAACCTATAATACTTGATGGAGATACTGGTGGAAAAGTAGAGCATTTTGTTTATACAGTTAAAACATTAGAAAGATTAGGAGTATCAGCCATTATAATAGAAGATAAAATTGGACTTAAAAAAAATTCTTTGTTTGGAACGGATGTAGAGCAAAAGCAAGATACTGTAGAAAATTTTTGCAGCAAAATTAGAGCAGGAAGAAATGCAAGAGTAACAAATGATTTTATGATTATAGCTAGAATTGAAAGTTTAATTACTAAAGCTGGACTTGGTGATGCTTTATTTAGAGCAAAAGCTTATATAGAATCTGGTGCTGATGGAATAATGATTCATAGTAAAGAAAGTGATGGAAAAGAAATAATAGAATTTTGTAAACAGTATAGTGATTTTGAAAATAAGGTTCCACTTATAGTAGTTCCAACTTCATATAATTTTATTACAGAAGAAGAATTGTCACATTTAGGAGTTAATGTTGTTATATATGCAAATCATTTAATAAGAAGTGCTTATCCAGCTATGATGAGTACAGCAAAAAGTATTTTAGAAAATGAACGTTCTAAAGAAGCTTCAGAAAATTGTATGGCAATAAAAGAAATATTAACTTTAATACCTGGAGGGAAATAAGGATGTTAGATGTGTCAGAATTTTATAAAGAGTTAATAGATAATGATATAAAATTTTTTACAGGGGTGCCAGATTCATTATTAAAATCTTTTTGTGCATATGTTAATGATAATACAATCAGTAAAAACAATATTATAGCAGCTAATGAAGGGAATGCAGTTGGATTAGTTTCAGGCTACCATTTAGCAACAGGAAAAATAGGACTTGTTTACATGCAAAATTCAGGACTTGGTAATACAATTAATCCAATTACATCTTTAAGTGATAAATTAGTTTATAGTATTCCTATGTTATTAGTAATAGGATGGAGAGGGGAACCTGGTAAGAAGGATGAACCACAACATAAAAAACAAGGATTAATAACTACTAAATTATTAGAAACTTTAAATATAAAATATAAAATTTTAAGTGATGATACAAGTAAAGATGAAATGAAGAGTTTTTTAAGAGATGTTAATGATTATATGAAAAAAGAAAAAGAACCTTATGCACTAGTGATAAAAAAAGGAACTTTTAATGAATATAAACTTAAAAATAATAAATTGTATGACTTTGAAATGACTAGGGAAGAAGCATTGGAAGTTATTCTATCACATATTAATGAAAAGTCCATAATAGTATCTACAACGGGAATGTTATCAAGAGAACTTTTTGAATTAAGAGAAAAAAGAAAGGAAAAACATGATAGAGATTTTTTAACAGTTGGCTCCATGGGACATGCTTCTCAAATAGCATTAGGAATAGCATTAAATAAGAAAAATTTAAATGTTTATTGCTTAGACGGAGATGGAGCTTTATTAATGCATCTAGGTGGAATAACAACAATAGGTCATGAAAATGTAGAAAATTTCAAACATATAGTAATGAACAATGGTGCACATGATTCTGTAGGCGGTCAAGAAACAGTAGCGCTAGATATAGATATATTAGCTTTAGCAAAGGGTGCAAGATATAGTGAAGCATATAGTTGTAGTAAAAAAGAAGATTTAATAATATGCTTAGAAAAATTAAAAAATAGTAAGGGTCCTACATTATTAGAAATTAAGGTAAAAAAGGGTGCGAGAAAAAATCTTGGTAGACCAACCCAAATACCAATTGAAAATAAAGAAGGTTTTATGAAGAATTTAGAGGTGAATTAGTAAGATGACAATTAAAAGAAATATATTGCTTAATCCAGGTCCAGCTACAACAACTGATACTGTTAAATTAGCGCAAGTTGTACCAGATATATGTCCACGGGAAAAAGAATTCGGAAGTGTTATGGAATATATATCAAATGAATTAACTAACATAGTTGGATCTAATTCTGAATATTCTACAATATTATTTGGAGGATCAGGTACAGCAGCAGTTGAATCTATAATAAGTTCTGTTATGAGTGATGAAGACATTATTTTAATAATTAACAATGGTGCTTATGGAAAAAGAATGTGTGAAATTGCACAAGTATATAATTTAAATTATATAGGATTTTGTAGTTCGCCTATAAATACTATAGACTTTATTAGGCTAGAAGAGGTAATTAAATATAGCAAAAAGAAAATAACTCATTTAGCAGTAGTGCATCATGAAACTACTACTGGATTATTAAATGATATAAAAGAAATAGGATCAATTTGTAAAAAATATAACATAGAAATGATAGTTGATGCAATGAGTTCATTTGCAGGAATCCCTATTAATATGAAAGAAATGAATATAAAGTATTTAGCATCTAGTTCTAATAAATGTATACAAGGGATGGCCGGAATAAGTTTTGTAATTGCTAATTTAAAATCATTGGATAGTATTAAAAATAAAAAAATACGAAACTTATATCTAAATTTATATAAGCAATATGAGAACTTTAAAGATAATTTTCAAATGAGATTTACACCACCTGTACAAGTACTTTATGCATTGAAGCAAGCTATAATAGAAATAAAAGAAGAAAGCATCGAAAAGAGAAATTTACGATATAAAGAGTGTTGTAAAATACTTTGGAATTGCCTAGATAAACTAAATTTAAAACGTTTAATAGATGATGAAAATTCCTCTATGCTATTAACATCAATTATTGAACCTGGGATAGAGAAATACGATTTTAAAGAACTTCATGATTATTTATATGAAAGGGGTTTTACAATTTATCCAGGAAAAATAGCATCAAAAAATACATTTAGAGTAGCTAATATTGGTGAGGTATATCCAGAAGACATGAATAAGTTTGCTAAGATATTAGAGGAATATATGATGTAAAAAAAATATATAATTTAAAAATATAGGATATATTTAATGTATTCTATATTTTTTTTTAACAGATAAGGTATAATATTGCATATAATATTATATTTTGGAGGAAAATGTGGAGATTTATATATATAAAACACTTAATGAATGGTATAAAGATAAACCAATAGAAGTTCTAGAAGGAGAAGTAACTAATTTATATAATGAACTTATAGCGGTTGATACAATAATAGAAAATAAAAATTATAGGCAACTATTTTCTACTAAAAATAATTTTGCAATACTTTATAAGTTGGGCTATGGATTTTTAGCATGTGCTGTAGAAATAAATTTTTATTTTGATGTTGATTCGTGGAAAAGGTCAAAGCCTGATATTAGTTTTAATGGACAAGTATGTGAAGATGAGTGCGGAACAAATAATTTCGTATTTATAAATGAAGATGGACATAAGCATTATATATCTCTTGATGGGATATATTCAGTAACTTATGAAAGGTAAAAATATGAATTTAAAAGAAGTTGATTTAAGAAATATCTATAGAATTTGGAGAAGTAATTTAGGAGAATTTAGGTGTTTTTTTAGAAGTACGCCATTTGTTTCTCTACAAACTTATGAAGATTTTGTTTTGGACGATTATAAAAGTAAGACTAAAAAAGAAGTAGTAAGAAAAATACTAGATGAATATAACGAAGAATGCTTTATTATTATTGATTTACCTTTGGATGAAATTTTAGATTTATCTTTAGAATTAAATAATAATTATTTTATAAAGCCTATATTAAATATTAATTTGTTATTTCATCCATTTGGAATTGTAGGAAGTAGAAACAATATAAGTAAGCTTATAAATACTGGCATAAAATTAAACGAGGTAAAAAGTAAAAAATATATTATGCTTATTCCATATGATAGATATAATGAAGAGTTAGATGTGAAAAAAATATATGATAAGTTAAATAATCAATATGCAGTTGGTGAGGAAGATCTTCCAAACTCTAACATTTTAAAAAGATTAGGATATAATAGGATAGTAGTTTTTACAAAAGATAATGTAAAAGAGGATTTAATGAATTACATAGACTATTTTAAGAATGAAATCAATGTAAAGATAGTAAGGATGGAAAAATAATGGACAGTTTTAAGGAAATATTTAAGAAAAATAAAAAACGAGCTTTATCAATAGCAATAGCTTCTACATTTATGGTTACAGCCCCTAATATACTATTAGGATGTAATAATGTAAATCAAAAAGATGAAGATGATGAAGAGGAAAATGGAACAACTACATCAACTCATAATTCACATGTTTGGCATTCTTTTCGTAGTGGAGAATCATCTAACAGTAAAAAAAGTAGTGTGACTAAGTCATCTACATCTAAATCTTCAGGATATTCTGGTGTAAAAGGTGGAAGTTCTTCAAGCTAAAAAATAGGGTGGTAAAAAATATGAAAAATCAATTAAAATATACTGAGGATATTTTATTTAATAATTATATGGTTAGTTCTTTAGGAGAGGAATATATTCATTCACAAATACCATTTTTTATTGATAAGAATATATGTGAAGATATGATTTTTTACAGTGAGAAAATTAATCATATGGCATTAGATATATTAGAAAATATAAATGGAAAGCATAAAAAACTTTTAGAGTATTTTGATGATTTTCCTTTAAGGGATAAGATATTTAATTTAAAGTGTCCTATATCTCCCATGTATTGGAGTAGATATGACACATTTATAGATATTAATAACCATGTTTATTTTGCAGAATTTAATTATGATAAGCCTTGTGGACAAAAAGAGATTCATTTAGCGGAGAGATGTAATTTTAATGGAAATTTAAATGAAGGGTTTATTAAAAAGTTAGTTAATACATTACTTAAAATAAGTGATGTATATTGTGATGGAAATGAAAAAGTTAATATAGGATTTTTAATTGATCCTTGTCATTATGAAGAATTGCATCATAGTTATTATTTTAAGGAGATTTTAAAGAATACAAATATAAATATAGTACAAGTTGGAAATAATAATTTGAGTGTTAAAGACGGATATGTATATGGATACTCTAAAATAAAATTACAAATTATTTTAAGATTGTTTCCAACAGAATTTTTTTGTGAAATCAATAATATAGAAGATATATTAGATTCATTTAATGAAGGTAAAGTTTTGATAATAAATGATCCTAGAATAATTGCAATTCAGGCAAAAGGATTTTTTGCTTACTTATGGGATTTAATTAAAAATAATTCTAATCTTATTTGTGAAGATGACAAAAATATAATAAGAAAAAGTATACCATATACAGAAATACTGAAATCTAAAAATTTAATAAACACTATAGATAATAAAGATAGTTATGTAGTAAAGTCTTCTCTTGGAAGGTATAGTCAAGAAGTTTATATCGGCAAGTCTTATGAAGATAATGCATGGACAGAAGAAATAAATAATATTTTAAAAAAAGATAAGATTCATATAGTCCAAAAGTTAATTAATATAAGACAAGAATATACGTATGCTCCAGATTTTAAAAATACGAATATACCCATATTAGCATATGGAAATTTTGGTGTTTATATAATGGATAAAAAGGTTGAAGGATTTCTTGTTAGATGGAGTAAAGAATTCTTAACAGATGATAATTATACATGGATGTCACCTTTGGGAACAAACGATTATCCACTAAAAATAGAAAAAAATAGTTTTACTAGTGAAAAAAGTAGAGCTAAAATATATGAAGAACTAAATGAGGAACTTTCATTTAAGTATAATTTTACTGGAGCATATTCTAATATTAATGAGTATGTTTCTTTAGATATAATGACATTGAAAAATGAGTTATATGATGAAATAAAAATAACAAGTAGTAATTTTTGTGAAATATTAAAAAAAATATATCCATATATTCAAAAAAATATTAAACTTTTTGGACCGATTTTGGGTATACCTGAAGAGCTGTATAAAATGGTATCTCAATCTTATACATCTACTCTTTGTGCATTAGGTAGAATTGATTTTGCATTAGATAACTATGGGAATTTAAAGATATTAGAATTTAATTCAGAAACACCAGCAGGAATTGTAGAATCTATAGGCATAAATTCAATAATGCAAAGAAGATTTAATTTGAAATATATTAATCCAAATGAGAATTTAAGGAGTGATGTAAAAAATACATTAATTTATATTATAGAGGAAATAAAACAACTAAAAGAAGTTAAAAATATTGCAGTTGTAACTTCGTGGTATTATGAAGATATATATACAACAAATATAATATGTGAAATTTTAAAAGAATTAGATAACTATAATATTATATTTGGAAACATATATGATTTAGATGTTAAAAATCATAAGATATATCTTTATGGAGCAGAAATTCATGCTATATATAGATATTATCCATTAGATTGGTTTTATTATGATGAAGAAATGAAAAAATTAATAGAACCTTTAAGTGATGAAGTTTATTTAATTAATTCAGGTCATACTCTTATAGTTCAATCAAAAGCATTTTTTGCAGTTTTACATGAAATTATTAATAAAGGAATTATATCAAAAGAGGAAGAAGATTTTATAGTGAAATATATTCCATATACGTCTTTAGAAAAAGATAAAAAGCTTTCATGTGATTATTTAATTAAACCATATTTGTCACGAGAAGGGGATGGAATAAACTTAGATTATGAGTGTACATATAATCAAAATGATGATGTGATATTTCAAGATAGAGTGAATATAAAACCAGTTAAGATAGATTTACATTCTGTTATTACTAAGGAAAATAAATACCAATTTCCTATTTTAGGAGCTTATATAACAAATGATAAGTTTTCAGGAATATATACAAGAATGGGAGATATTATAACAGACAAAAATGCTAGATACATTTCAACGTATATAAAATAAATGATTAATTAACAATAAAGCTAGATTATATAAAATTTTGCTAAAGCAAAGCTGAATTTTAAGATAATCTAACTTTATTTTGTTTAAGTTAGTCTAATTTTAATGAAACATTAAATCTGCAAGGATTATAATATCCATCAGTGATTTTCCAATCTTTAAAATTATCTTTCTTGTATAGTAAGTGCTGTTCTCTATGGGAAGTTATAGGCAAGTCTCCTATAAATATAGCTTTTTTAGCAATTCTTTTCATTTCATCAATTGCTTTTTGTGCATAGTCTTGATTTGGAAAGTAATGAAATGCACCAAAGCAAAAAACTTTATCAAATGTATTATTTTTAAATATTAGGTTACTTGCTTCCCCATGTAATACAGAATTATTAAGTAATTCAATATGTTTTTTTACAAGAGAAGTTGAATAATCAACTCCAACATATGATTTACAATTAATATATTGTGCTAGACCACCAGCACCACATGCAACTTCTAAAACAGTGTCAGTTTCTTTAATATCTAATTCTTTAATAATATTTTTTGCTATTTTTGCTACATTTGCAGTAGTACTTTCATAGCCATCTAATACTTCTAATTTCCTTGTAGTATCTCTTCCTTTTCTTTCCCAAACTTCTTTCCAATAACTCATATCTTCCATTTGATTTCATCCTCTCATTTATAAATAATTATTAAATCCTCATTACGTTCAATTTATGAACAATATAAGATTACCATTGTTCATTGTTCACTTCAACAAGTTCATTATAAATTTTTACAAAATATATAAAAATGAATGTAATTATTTGAAAAATAGTAAATTATAATAATTTTGTTACCATTGGGTTTAAAGAAATTTCTACTTTAAATCAAAGAATTACTTTATGAATATAAAAATATGTTAAAATAATGTTAGAACATACTAGTAATAAATAATGTTAATGCTATATTTAAAAGGAATTATATATTAGAGATTTAAAACTCAGAGTATAATTTAGATGTCTTATTATATTAAAATTAATTAGGAGAATATTATGAAAATAGATATATTTGAAATAAGTGAAATAATAGCAATTGTTATGGATTTAGTTGATAAATTAGAAGCTTATGAGCTATATGGATTTGAAGACACAAGTGAATTACATATTCCAAAACCAATAAATGATAAATTAGAAAATTTAGTTTCTAATAATTATGATGATTTTTTATGTAAGTGTTCTGAAATTGCAGAAGAGATACTTTTTATAAAAACAGGAGAGTTAAATGAATTGAATCATTGTCATCAAGAAATAAGTTTTTTAGCAGAGGATAAACTTAAAGAGTATATAAAAAGGAATTAGATTTTCTAACTTGATTTATTATATTTTTAATTAGTCCTAGTACTATATTCTACTATAGAAAAAGTACATATAATTAAATAAGCTTTTTAAAATTTAAGGCACAAGTAAGTATTTTATAATAAAAATTTACTTATGCCTTAATTTAAATGATATTTAATAAAAGTATTAACTTAAATTAAAAAATATTTATTGATAAATATTCTTAGGCTTTAAAACATTAGGATCATATCCTTTATCTTTTAATGCTTTTATTATTGAATCTTTATGTTCAGGACCAAAAGTTTCCATGGTTATTTCAAGTTCAACAGCACTATTTCTATTAATACTAACAAATTGATTATGATCAAGTCTTATTATATTTCCTTGAGCTTCAGCAATTACTTTAGATACATTTGTTAATTCACCAGGTTTATCAGGAAGCAAAACAGATAAAGTACATATACGTTCTCTTTCTATTAAACCATGTTGCACTAATGAGGCAAAAGTTATTACATCCATGTTTCCACCACTTATAATTGATACAATCTTTTTACCTTTTATATTTAAGTGTTTTAAGGCAGCAACAGTTAATAAACCAGAATTTTCTGCTAGCATTTTATGATTTTCTAACATGTCTAAGAATGCAACTATTAATTCCGAATCTTTAATTGTAATAATTTGATCAATATTTTCTTGTATATATGGGAAAATATTAGATCCTGGAGTTTTTACAGCAGTACCATCTGCGATAGTATCAACTTTTGGAAGGGTTACAACATGTCCAGCTTTTAGTGAAGTTTCCATGCAATTAGCCCCATAAGGTTCAACCCCTATAACCTTAATATTAGGATTAAGAAGTTTAGCTAATGTAGAAACACCAGTTGCGAGTCCGCCACCGCCGATTGGAACTAAAATTATATCAACAGTAGGTAATTCTTTAAATATTTCCATAGCGATAGACCCTTGACCAGTTGCAACATCTAAATCGTCAAAAGGATGAATAAATGTATAGCTTTTTTCTTTTGCAAGTTCTAAAGCATAATTACAAGCTTCATCATAAACATCACCATATAATATTACTTCAGCACCATATGCTTTTGTACGATTTACTTTTATAAGTGGGGTAGTAGTAGGCATAACAATTATAGATTTTACATTATATAATTGAGCAGCATATGCAACCCCCTGAGCGTGATTACCAGCAGATGCTGTTATTAAGCCTTTATTTCTTTCTTCATCGGTAAGAGTGCTAATTTTATAATAAGCACCTCTAATTTTATATGCCCCAGTTTTTTGTAAATTTTCAGGTTTCAAGTATACTTTATTTCCAGTACGATCAGAATAATAATCACTATAAACTAGTTTTGTTTGTAATATTACTTTTTGTACTGTCTCATATGCTTGTTCAAATTTCTCTAATGTCATCATATTTCATATAACCCCCTTTTTAATGTATTTTTAATAAAATATGGCATTTGATATTTTTATAATAACACTTGAAAAATTAATGTCAAGTAAGAAAAAAATGCTATTATTTTTAATATAATAATAAAAAAAACGAGATATATTTAAATTTGGATAATTTAAAATATATATAAATAAAACTATTATAATTTAAATGATTACTTATATAATAAAAAAATACTTTGTGATATAATACTCTCAGCAGTTGGTTTATACTAAAATATATATTATTTATCAGCTTAAAATGGGCATAATAAAATGTATAAATAATTTTTACATGAGGGTATAAAAATGGATTTAAATAAATTACTTCAAGTATCTACATTTGCAGGAAAAATAATGCTAGAAAGTGGAGCAGAAACTTATAGAGTTGAAGAAACTGTTTGTAAGATTTGCACTTCTTTTGGGGCAGAGCAAGCAGATAGCTTTGTTATACCGACAGGAATTATGGTATCTATTTCACATGAAAATGAAGTTGCCTCATTACTTAAAAGAGTTACATCTCGAGGGGTAGATTTAAATAAGATAGATAAAATCAATGATCTTGCAAGAAAAACACAAATTGAATCTTTAAGCATTGATGATTTTAATAAACAACTTATAGAAATATCCAAAGGAGATAGGTATTCTAATCTTTATACTTTTTTTTGGTCAGCTATTTCTGCAGGCTCATTTGCTGTGCTTTTTGGAGGAAATAGTAAAGATTTCATAGTAGCCACTTTAGTTGGATTAATAATAAAAATAGTAATTAATACTTGTCAAAAGTTAAATATTAATGAATTTTTTATAAATTCATTATGTGGTGCAATATGTGCATTTTTAGCGATAATATTTATTAAACTTAATATAGGATCTAATTTAGATAAAATAATTATTGGTGCTATAATGTTACTTGTACCAGGTTTAACTATCACTAATGCTATTAGAGATACAATTGCAGGAGATTTAGTATCTGGTATGACAAAAGCTCTTGAAGCATTTTTAGTAGCTGTTTCAATAGCTGTTGGTACAGGAGGTATTTTAAGTATCTTTATAAATGCATTGGGAGGAATGTAAATGATTAAAGAAACCTTAGTTTCATTTGTAGCTTCATTTGGCTTTGGGATTATGTTTAATATAAAAGGTAAGAAATTAGTTTTTGCCGCAATTGGTGGCGGTTTAAGTTGGTTTGTTTATTCTTTATTTTTAAAATTAAATGTAAGTAATGTTTTATCATTGTTTATCTCATCAGTTGTTTTTAGTATTTATTCTGAAATTTGTGCGAGAATATTAAAAACACCAGTTACAACAATAGTTATTTGTGCGTTAATCCCATTGGTTCCAGGTGCAGGAATGTATTATACAATGTACGAAACAATAACTGGCAACATTATGGGGTCACTAGAAGTTGGGATGAGTACTTTAGCTAGTGCAGGAATGTTAGCACTAGGTGTGATTTTTGTGTCAACTATAACTCGCCAAATTACTAATTTTAGAAGAATAAAAAAAATGCGTTTAGAAAATAAGCGTACTTGAGAATAAAATGAAGCAATAATTAATGATATTATTATGTATAATACTATTACTTATTGCTGTTTTTTTGTCTCTTTAATTTCTATATTACATTTAGCGCATTTTAGTTTATAAATTTTATTTGTAAAAGTGTTTCATAAGCGTTTTAAACAAATTTTCAAGTAACTATCATCATGGCATTGATTATCAATTGATAAATATTTTCTAAAATTATTTGTTTAAATAGTTAACATTTACTTAAACTTTAGCGTACTATATATTAATTCGAATAAATAAGACATTTATTTTATTTTCAATTGAAAATAAGTGGAGGATATTTAAATGAAAGAATTAAATAGTAATGAACGTTTAAAGATTGGATACAGGGTAAGTATAGTGACTATAATAGGAAATGTTTTATTATCTATTATAAAGATAGGAATTGGAATTATTGCGTCTAGTAAGGCAATGATTGCTGATGGTGTTCATTCTTTGTCTGATGTATTTAGTACTATAGGCGTTATAATAGGTTTAAAATTGTCAAGTAAAAAAGCTGACAAAGAACATCCTTATGGTCATGAAAAATTTGAAAGCTTAACTTCTGTTTTTTTAGGAATTATGCTTTTGTTAGTTTCATTAGGAATTGGATTTTCAGGAATAAAAAATTTAGTATATGGTAATTATTCAATTCCGGGAAGTTTAGCTATATTTGCTGCAGTAATATCTATTATATCAAAAGAAGCAATGTACTGGTATACATTAAAATATGCAAAAAAGATAAATAGTACATCATTAAAAGCAGATGCTTGGCACCATAGAAGTGATTCATTTTCTTCAATTGGAGCTTTGATAGGAATAATTGGTGCTAGAATGGGATTTCCTATGTTAGACCCTGCAATAGCACTAGTAATAAGTATTATAATAATAAAAGTAAGTTATGATATTTTAAAACAAAGTATAAATCAGTTAATGGATACATCTGTTGGTGATGATGCAATAAAAAAAATGAATGCAGCAATACATTCAATTGATGGAGTTAAAAATATAGATAATTTAAAAACTAGACTTCATGCTAGTAAAATTTATGTAGATGTTGAAATTTCTGTAGAATCAGATATTTCAGTTGAGGAAGGACATAAGATTGCTATGAATGTTCATAACATAATTGAAGAAAATAAAGATGTAAAACACTGTATGGTTCATGTTAATCCATTTATAGAAAAGGAAATTTTATAAAAATATTTAGGTTTTAATATTGTGTTGATATATGCATAAGTAAAGTGGACTGAGTAATTAAACTTAGGAATNNNATATAAAATTGAGACAAGCAGTAAATGTGACTATACTCATTGAGAATTCTCAAAGTCCAATTACAATGCCACTTTACCTATTGCATATATCAACAAATATTTGAAACATAGTTGATAAAAAATAAAGTCCATGATTCTAACATAACATTTAGAAAACATGAACTTTTTATTTTAATTTCTTATTATTATGTAAGCCATATAACTTATGTATAATCCTACTAATAAAAATCCTTCAACTCTTGTTAATTTTTTTTCTTTTGCTTTGTTAAAGAAAACTAATCCTACCAGTAATAAGTTAATAATTATTAAGTAAATAAAATCTGTTATTAAAACTTGTGAAACATGAATAGGGCTTATTAATGATGATAAACCTAGTATAAGCAATATATTAAATATATTTGAACCTAATACATTACCCAGTGCTATATCATTTTCACCTTTTAATGCTGCTACAATAGATGTTACAAGTTCAGGAAGTGATGTACCAGCAGCTACTATAGTTAATCCAACTAACTTTTCACTCATTCCAAGCGAATACGCTATATTGGTAGCTGAATCTACAACTAGATTTCCTCCGATAACTATACCAGCAACACCTATTATCATAAATATTACTTTATGTAAAATATTAACATTAACATTGGAATCTACTAAAGAGTTTTTCAATTCATTAGCATTTTCTTTTAGATCTTCATTAGGCATTTTTTTTGATTTCTTTATTAAAACTACAACATAAAATATGCATATTAAAATTAAGATAAATCCATCTAATCTAGATATTATATTAGTGTCAGACATAAACAAACTATCAAATGTAAATAAAAATAGTAATATAGTCACTAAAGTGTTTACTAAAAAGTCATTTTTTACTGTTGCTTTCTTAATTATAAGGGGTAAAACTATAGCAGTAGTCCCTAGTACCATAAGCGTATTAAAAATGTTAGATCCAATAACATTTCCAATTGCAATTTCATTACTGCCATTAAGACTTGAAATTAAGCTTACGGCAAGCTCTGGAGCACTTGTCCCTATAGATACAATAGTAAGTCCTACTATAACTGCTGGTATTCCTAATTTTTTAGCTATTATTGAAGCGCCATCTACAAAAATATCGGCGCCTTTTATTAATAAAACAAAGCCAAGTAACAATATAATATAATTCATTCTTTTGTTCCTCTCTCTTTATATAAATAGTTATATTGTAATACATGTATCATTGATATATCAACATTTAATTTTTTATAGTTTTTAAATACATAAAAAAGTTGTTCAAATATCACTGTTTTTAGTTATATAAAAAGTTATATTTATATAATAAATATAATTTCCTTTGACATAGAGGGTTTGTATCACTTAAACTATTTAAAGATGTTAATTTGGATAACTAAAATAAAACGCAAGTTACAGCGTTAAGTATAAATTGAATACTTAATAAATAAGGAAGGAGAAAGTTACTGAAAAGCAGGTAACATTATAAAAGAACAAATGAAAATAAAGGTCATGTTTTAATTTAACTCTACATAATTTTACATACCAATACATATTTAAAACATAGGCAAAAGCTTTTATAAGTTTTCAGTAATTAAAGATAAATGAGCGTACTTATTGTAAAAGAAATGAATCATGGCTTTGGAGATAGAGCTATATTTGAAGATGTATCATTTAGATTATTAAAAGGAGAACACGTTGGACTTATTGGTGCTAATGGTGAAGGTAAATCAACTTTCATGAATATAGTAACAGGAAAACTTCAACCAGATGAAGGTAAAGTAAGTTGGTCAAATAATGTTAGAGTTGGATATATGGATCAACATGCAGCATTAACTAAAGGTCAAAGTATAAGAGATGCATTAAGAGATGCATTTAAATATCTTTTTGATTTAGAAACAGAAATGAACTCATTATATGAAAAAATGGGTGATTGTACTGAAGATGAATTAAATAAAATGCTTGAAAGAACTGCTGTAATTCAAGATATGCTTGATCATAATGGATTCTATGTTATTGATCCAAAAGTAGAGGAAGTTGCAAAAGGTCTAGGTCTTTTAGATTTAGGTCTTGATAGAGATGTAGATGATTTATCAGGAGGACAAAGAACTAAGATACTTTTAGGTAAATTGTTATTAGAAACACCAGATATATTACTTTTAGATGAGCCTACTAACTATCTTGATGAGGAACATATAGAATGGCTTAAAAGATATCTGTTAAATTATGAAAATGCTTTTATATTAATTTCACATGATATTCCATTCTTAAATTCTGTAGTTAATTTAATTTATCATGTAGAGGATAGAAAATTAACTAGATATGTTGGAGATTATGATGAATTCCAAAGACTTTATGAAGAAAATAAGAGAAAGTTAGAAGCAGCATATGAAAAACAACAAAAGGAAATAGCTAGATTAGAAGATTTCGTTGCTAGAAATAAAGCTAATGTTGCTACAGCCAACATGGCTAAATCTAGACAAAAGAAATTAGATAAAATGGATGTAATTGAATTATCAAAAGAAAAACCAAAGCCAGAATTTAACTTTAAAGCTGCTAGAGCTTCAGGTAAAGTTATTTTTGAAACTAAAGATTTAGTTATAGGGTATGATTCACCTCTTACAAAACCATTAAACTTATATATGGAAAGAGGACAAAAAATTGCACTAGTTGGAGCTAATGGACTTGGTAAATCAACACTTTTAAAAAGTTTACTTGGACTTGTAAAACCATTAAGTGGAGAAGCTAACTTAGGTGATTACCAATATATAGGGTACTTTGAACAAGAAGATAGAACTGATAATAGAAATACATGTATAGACGAAGTTTGGCAAGAATTCCCTGGATTTACTCAATATCAAATAAGAGCAGCACTTGCTAAATGTGGACTTACAACAAAACAATTAGAATCTCAAATAAGAGTTTTATCAGGTGGAGAAGCTGCAAAGGTTAGATTATGCAAAATATTAAATAATGAAACAAATATATTAATTTTAGACGAACCTACAAATCACTTAGATGTGGAAGCTAAAGAAGAATTAAAAAGAGCATTAAAAGAATATAAAGGCTCAATATTATTAGTATCCCATGAACCAGAATTCTATAGAGATGTTATTACTGAAGTTTGGAATTGTGAAGATTGGACTACTAAAATAGTATAATAATTTGACAATTTAAAGAATTAATACCTATAGTTGACAAAGCCTTATTAGCTATATATAATACAAGATGATATAATGTAAATGTGAATTATTAAGAAGCTTTTTATGATGACTAATATAAGCTTAACTTGTTATGTAAATTAATTCGTTATAAGCCACATAGATTGATGCTATGTGGTTTTTTTATTCTTTAGGAATTTATATTACTAAAGAATTTGTGGATAACTTTAAGGCGGCTGTATTTTAAAAGTATGATGAGTACCCCTAAAGAATAAAAAATAATCATATGCCGCACCATTATTCCTGCACTGTGTTTGGAAAGGGTGTATGGCTAAAAAAATCGACGGCTCTAAAGTCGCCTTGGCGATTTTGTTCTATATAAAAGTGGAAGAGGGATGTTTATGAGAAAAAATACAGATATTATTATTATTGGTTTTGCAATATTTTCAATGTTTTTTGGAGCAGGAAATTTAATATTTCCACCATATATAGGAATGGCCTCGGGGAATGGATGGATGATAAGTTTCTTAGGATTTATCATTTCAGATGTTGGTATGATATTATTATCAATTAATGCAATTGCAAAGGCGGGTTCTTATCAAGCAATTTTAGGGAGAGCAGGCAAGAAATTTGGGTTTTGGTTAGAATTTATTATAATGCTTTGTCTAGGTCCAATTCTTATTATTCCGAGAACTGGTGCAACAACTTTAGAAATAAGTATTAATCCAGTATTTAATTCTGTTAATCCTATTATATTTTCAATTTTATTTTTTGGCTTGACACTTATTTTAACAGTAAAGCCAACTAAGGTTGTAGATGTTATAGGAAAATTTTTAACGCCTATGCTTTTAATTGCTTTAGCCATATTAATAATAAAAGGAGTAGTTTCACCTTTAGGTAAACTAAGTAATACTATTGACTTAGAAGTGTTATTTTCAAATGGACTTGCTCAAGGATATCAAACTATGGATGCGCTTGGGGCAGGAGGAATTGCTGCATTTATTATGGCAACATTTTTAGCAAAAGGATATAAAGACAAAAATGAAATTGCAAAGCTTACTGCAAAAGCCTCTGTAGTTGCAGGGAGTGGACTTATAATAGTGTATGGTGGTTTAACATACTTAGGAGCTACTGTATCTAATGTGTATGATGCGAATATATCTCAAACTACATTATTAATTAGTATAACAAAACAATTATTAGGAGACAAAGGTGCAATTATATTAAGTTTAGTTGTTGCTTTTGCTTGTCTTACTACGTCAATAGGCTTAACATCTGTCACTGCTAAGTATTTTGAAGATGTTACTAATAAAAAAATTAAATATGAAAATATAGTGGTATTTATTTGCATGTTTAGTGCTATTATTTCTAATTTAGGTGTTAATAGAATAATATCTATAGCTGCGCCTATATTAACTGTACTTTATCCAGTAACTCTTGTATTAGTTTTAATGGCATCTTTTAAAAATAGATTTATTAAGAATTCTACTTATAAGGGTGCAGCATATGCAACTTTAGTTATAAGTATTATTACTGTTATTGATGGTTTAGGGGTTAAAATAAGTTTTATACATAGCCTTCCTTTTGCTAGTTTAGGATTCAATTGGATTATACCTGCAATAATAGGAGGTATTATTAGTAATATAATTAGTAGTTTCAATGAAAAAATCTTTAATAAAGTAGGATATGAGAAATTGAACATCAACAAAGATTAAAATAAGTATTTCACTTGCACTCTTCTTAGGGAGAGCAAGTGTTTTTTAGTCTTATATTATTTAAAACTAATTAAGAACATTTAATCCTAAATCTAATAGATTAGCAAATAATGATAATGTATTATTTGTTGGAATAACATTATTCTTAATGTCTAATAATTTCCCAAGACCATATTTAGTATATATACTAACAGTTGGGAAGTTATTTTCATCACCTAAATCACAAATTATATCAGTTTCATTCAAAATCACTGTATTACTATTATCACTAGGATTTACAAAGTTATAAAGCCTAGTTTTATAGTCATGTCTAAGAACTTTCACTCTATCATTTATTTCTATTTTATTATTTTTATTATTTATATCATATTTTGAAATAGATGAAGTTATATTATTAATTACAAAATAATTAACATTTCTTTTGTAATTAACTTTATCTTTAAATTCCAATAATCTTTCTAAATTTAATTTAAGATCTACTAATATCTCTTCCTTTTTTAAATTATTAAAGCCTTCTTTTATGTAAGTTAAATTTTCATTATCACTTAATTCTTTATTTAATATATCCATACAATTTACATAAACATCTTCAAAATAATTAAATGGTAGGGCATATTTAATATTGTTTAAAATAACATAAACTTTAAATTTAGCAGAAGAAGCATCACTTCTAAATGAGTAATTAACATCAACTAATAACATTTCATGTAAATCTTCTGTATAAAATGTTATTTTTTCAATGCCTTTATTATATTCTGAAGTGTAATTATTATTTTTAGATAAAGATTGAGTAGTTTGATTTATTATATAAGTGCCTTTAAAGCCAAGTCCATTAGCTGAAGCTACTCGTAGTGAGGTTTTTACTGATAACTTTTTTAAATTAATATAAGGTCTGTTTTCACATAAGTTATTTTCTGATATTATTCGCATAGTTTTCTCCTTGAATTAGTACTAATAAATTATTCTTTGTATTATGAATTATAGCATATTTTAAGTGTAAAGTTGTGCTTATAATTTAGAGACTTATTCTTAATGTGCAAAGATTGAATATTTAAAATCGTACTAGTTTTTTGTTTATTAAAATATTTTAAGGAGAATAATATAAATAAGTAATATTTAGTATGCTATAATTATCAATATAATATGTAAGATTGTCAGGAGGAAGCTATGCTAGAGATATATCATGGAAGTAATGCTGAAATAGAATTACCAAAGTTACTTTTAGATACTAAGTTTAATAAAGACTTTGGAGAGGGTTTTTATTGCACAAATATAAAGAAACAAGCTATAAGATGGGCAATTAGAAAAGGCAGAGGAAGCGGTTTTGTTAGCAAATATGAATATAATTATTTAAAAACAATTGATTTAAATACCCTTAGGTTTAATGTTATGACAGAAGAATGGTTAGATTTTATAATAGCTTGTAGAGTTGGGAAAAAACACTCATATGATATAGTTGAAGGTCCAATGGCTGATGATGAGATATATAACTATATAAATGATTATATGGATGGTATCATATCAAGAACTGCTTTTTGGGAACTAGCAAAGTTTAAACATCCAACACATCAGTTATGCTTTTGTACTAAAAAATCATTAGAATGTTTAGACTATGAAGGAAGTGAATTACATGAAAAATAAGAACTTTGATAATAATTTATTTTTTACGTGTTCTATAATAGAGTATGTTTCAAGAATTACAAAAAATAAAAGAAGTTATGTTGTAAATATGCTTGGTGAAAAAGGAATAGGCTTTATTTATGAGTTTGCAGATGTGCTACATTCTGAAAATATAGATGCTGTTGCAGACGAACTTATAAATGATTATAAAATAAAAAATGGAAACTTTGATAATGTTAAAGAATGTGAAGACAAAGAATATAGGATTCCTTCTTTTTGGGATATAGGAAAAGTATATATGAGGTTAATTATAAAACTTGGTGGAATGAGTGCAACTAGGGTTATAGATGTATATAATTCGTATATAGCAGAGTGTATAAATGATTATACAATAGGGTTCTATTTTTCTAATCCACAGTGTATATATGAAAGTTACAAGAGTGGTACAATGTTAGATTAATAAAAAAACAAACTCTTATAATAACTATAAGAGTTTATTTTTTATGGTTGCGGGAGCAGGACTTGAACCTACGACCTTCGGGTTATGAGCCCGACGAGCTACCAGCTGCTCCATCCCGCGATATTATATTTTGTAAGTCGCCTTAGCTAACTTATGTACTTAGTATACCTTTATTAATATGTGATGTCAAAGCAGAATAATGTCATATTTTGACTTGAAAGTTAATGAGGTCTCTTAAGGTGGTAGATTACATCAAATACTATGATATGCTCCAGATATAAAAATATGATTTTTAATTTTATATTAAATATAATTATATAGTAGTATTTAAATAATAAGTATTGTTTGGGGGAAGAATTATGAGTAATGAACATAGTAGCATAAATAAAATGTGGAAAGAATATTTGAACTTAATTGGAGAAGATGAGATTACTACAAAATTAGAATATAATTCATGGAGTTTTGGAGATAACGAATCTTTAGCAAATGAATTAGTAGATTTAGTTTTAAAAGAAGAAAAAACAGCCACTACATCACTTTATTATTTGTATGAAGTGGAAAATGAACAGTTACCTAGAGTAGGACAATTGGGAATTGTTACAGATTTTTATGGTAATGCAAAATGTATAATAGAAACTAAATATGTTAATGTATTACCATTTTGTAATGTTAAAGCTGAATTTGCTTTTAAAGAAGGTGAAGGAGACAAATCTTTAGAATATTGGAGAAATGGACATATTGATTTTTTTAATAGGGAATTAAAAGATTTTAATAAGGAATTTGCAGAAGATATGTTGGTAGTTTGTGAAGAATTTGAAGTAATTTATAATTAAAAGAAAAAAATAGTTGATAAATTTGGTCGGAGAACTTATAATTTAATATAATAATAATTTAACATACTAAAATATGCTAAATTATAAGAAAACTTTGTAAAAAAATATTGGGGTGATAAAATGAATTTTGAACACATAAGCAGAGAAGATAATGAAATTTATGCTTTAATTGAAAAGGAATTAGAAAGACAACAAAATGGAATTGAGTTAATAGCTTCAGAAAATGTCGCAAGTGAAGCTGTAATGGAGGCTATGGGTTCCTATTTAACAAATAAATATGCTGAAGGATATCCAGGTAAGAGATACTATGGTGGATGTTATGTAGTAGATGGTGTTGAAGAAATAGCACGTGAAAGAGCTAAGGAGTTATTTGGAGCAGAACATGCAAATGTTCAACCGCATTCTGGTTCACAAGCTAATATGGCGGTTTATTTTACAATTTTAGAACATGGGGATACTGTATTAGGTATGGATTTAAGCCATGGAGGTCATTTAACTCATGGTTCACCAGTTAATTTTTCAGGAAAATTATTTAACTTTGTATCATATGGAGTAGATAAGGATACTGAAGAAATAAATTATGATGTAGTAAGAGAATTGGCTATAAAGCACAAACCTAAGCTAATAGTTGCAGGTGCAAGTGCATATTCAAGAATAATAGATTTTAAAAAGTTTAGAGAAATTTGTGATGAAATTGGAGCATACTTAATGGTTGATATGGCTCATATTGCTGGACTTGTAGCAGCAGGATTACATCCATCACCAGTACCATATGCAGATTTCGTTACATCTACAACACATAAAACTTTAAGAGGTCCTAGAGGTGGATTAATACTTTGTAAGGAAAAATATGCTAAGGACTTAGATAAAAATATATTCCCAGGAATGCAAGGTGGTCCATTAATGCATATTATAGCAGCGAAAGCAGTATGCTTTAAGGAAGCTTTAGATCCAAGTTTTAAAGAATATATGGCAAGCGTTGTAGAAAACTGCAAAGAACTAGGTGAACAATTAGTAAAAAGAGGGTTTAAGTTAGTATCTAATGGAACAGACAATCATTTAATTCTTGTAGATTTAAATAACAAAGATATTACAGGAAAAGATGCTGAAAAATTATTAGATGAAGTAGGAATTACTCTTAATAAAAATACAGTACCAAATGAAACTAGAAGTCCTTTTGTAACTTCAGGAGTTAGAATAGGTACAGCTGCTATTACAACTAGAGGATTTGAAAGAAAAGACATGGAAGAAATAGCAGATATAATTAATGAAACAATCATTAATAGAGATAAAGACTTAGAGCAATATAAGCAAAGAGTAAAAGCTTTATGTGAAAAGTATCCTCTATATAAATAATAATAGAATTTAATTATTTAAGATAAGCTGTCTCAAAATAGAAATGTAATTTCTGTTTTGAACAGCTTTTTTTCATATAAGGCTGTGTTTTAGTAGAGTGTTGATATATTACATGCCACTTTACCTATTATATATATCAACACATATTTAAAACAGAACCTTTTATAATTAACCAGAGTTTTAATTTGTGCATATAATAGATAGAATTAATTTAAAATAGGGTTTTATAATGAATAGTAAATTTATTAAGAGAATATCAAACGATAGTCCGGTATTAGAATTTGATAAAAAGTCTAAAATAGTTCTTATAAGTGATATGCATAGAGGTGATGGTGGAAATGCGGATTCATTAAGGCCTAATAAAAATATATACAAAGCAGCTCTTGGATATTATTTAAAGGATGACTTTAACTTAATTGAAATAGGTGATGGGGATGAATTATGGAAAAATAAGAATTGTATAGATATAGCTTACAATTATGATGATATATTTAAAATATTAAATAAATTTAATGCTAAAAAAAGATTATACTTACTTTATGGTAATCATGATATGGTAAAAGCTAAACCTAATTTTATACCTAAACAAGAAAAATTACTTGCTCAAATAGGATATAATTTTGGTAAAGAGTTAGTTAAACTTTATAATAATATACAATTTCATGAAGGTCTTGTTTTGAGATATACTCCAATGAACAAAGACATATTAGTTTTTCATGGTCATCAAGTAGATTTTATGAATTGTGAGTTATGGAAAATAAGTAGATTTTTAGTTAGATATGTTTGGAGAATATTAGAAGGCTTTGCAGGATTTAAGGCACCAGTGAGTCCGGCTAACAATTATGGAAAAGGAAGTAAAATTGATGAAATTTTAGAGAAAACAGCAAGAAAAGAAAAAAGAATGCTTATTTGTGGACATACCCATCATGATGTTTTTCCAGAAGCAGGAAAGGGTCTTTATTTTAATGATGGATGTTGTGTATTTCCGTCAACAATAACTACAATTGAAATAGTAGAGGGTCAAATATATTTGATAAAATGGAGTGTAGAAGTTGATGAAAAAAATAGTTTATATATAAAGAGAAGCATAATAGGGGGACCAGAGAAAATTGAAAAATATTTAGATTATGCAAAAAGACTATAAGTAAGAGGAAGTCTTTTTGTAGTTTAAATGATTTGGAGGAAAAATAATGAATTTTATTGATTTACATTGTGATACTGCAAGTAAAATATACTATGATAAATTAAACATAAAAAATGATGTTTGTAAGGTTACTTTAGATAAATTAAAAAAAGGAGAGGCTTTAGCACAAGTATTTGCTTTTTTTATAGATCAAGACATTACTAAAACCCCTTTTGAAGAGTTTTTAAAGCTTTATAATAACTTTAAACTTGAATTAGATAACAATTCAAATAAAATAGAAATTGTAACTAATATAAAAGAGTTAGATGAATGTAATAGAAAAAATAAAATAGGAGCATTTTTATCTATAGAAGAAGGGGAAGTAATAGAAGGTGATGTTGAAAAGTTAAGAGAAGTTTATAGAATGGGAATTAGAATAATTACAATCACTTGGAATTATGAAAATAAGCTTGGATACCCAAATGCAAACTATATTTTTAAAGAAAATGGATTAACATCTTTAGGTAAAGATATATTACAAGAGATGGAGATTTTAGGTATTATACCAGATGTATCGCATTTATCTGATGGTGGATTTTATGATTTGGTTAAATTATGTAAGAAACCTTTTATAGCATCACACTCTAATTCACGTGCAATAACTTACCATCCTAGAAATCTTACTGATGAAATGATAAAATTATTGTCAGATAAAGGCGGAGTAATGGGAATAAATTTTTGTTCTAGTTTTTTAGGTAATGAAGAAATATCATCTATAAAAGAAATGATAGCACATATAAAACATATAAGAAATATTGGTGGAATCGATGTTATAGCTCTTGGTAGTGATTTTGATGGAATAGATAATGAGGTTGAAATACAAAATTGCTCAGAGTTTTATAAGCTATATGATGTGCTTAAGAAAAATGGATTCACAGAAAATGATGTAGAAAAAATCTTCTACAAAAATGTTAAAAGAGTTTTTAATGATGTGTTAAAATAGACTTTATATTAGAAGATGTTTTGGGAAGGTGTCAATAGATGTATAAGTAAAATTGAGTAGATTATAGTAATTAAATCTAAGAATATTAAAATTGCAAAACTATTTTACTTACTGATTATATTACACATATTAAAAATATAGGGCTATAATTAAAACACGATTGAATAAATTGATAATTTTAAAAATAATATACTGAGTATTAAAATAGATAAGATGAGGAGAAAAAACGTGGGAAAATTAGTTGGGAAAATAGCGATTGTGACTGGTTCTTCAAGAGGGATTGGAAGGGGAATTGCTGTAGAATTGGCAAAAGAAGGCGCAAGCGTTATTATAAATTATTCTAAAGATGATGATGGTGCAAATGAAACACTGCAAGAAATAAAAGATGTTGGTGGATATGGTGCTCTGTATAAGTGTGATATATCGTCTTATGAAGAAAGTGAGAAGTTAGTACAACATACTATAGAGAAGTTTGGAAAGATAGATATATTAATTAATAATGCAGGAAAAAGTAATATAGGATTATTTATGGATTTAACTAAAGAAGATATTGATAATTTATTAAATACAAATTTAATAGGTGCTATGTATTTAACAAAGCATGTTATTAAAGATATGATATCAAGACAATATGGATCAATCGTGAATATTTCATCTATGTGGGGCGAAGTGGGAGCTTCTTGCGAAGTGGTTTATTCTACTACAAAAGGTGGAATAAATCTATTTACAAAATCTTTAGCAAAAGAAGTAGCAGCATCTAATATAAGAGTAAATTGTGTTGCGCCAGGAGTTATAGATACACAAATGAATGCTTTTTTACAAGGTGATGATAAAAAAGCATTAGAGGAAGAAATTCCAATGATGAGATTTGGAAATCCAAATGAAATTGGAAAAATAGTTTCTTTTTTATGTAGTGATGATTCTTCTTATGTAACAGGTCAAATTATAAGAGCTGATGGTGGATATATTTAAACTTAAATCTCAATTTATATTTTGAATATATAAATAAATTTTGGAATTATTATCCATAACTTAAAAATCTGAATCTTAAATCAATGTAAACATTAGTTATTAATGCTATTAATTTCAATAGTTTTATTGATTAGAGATTCAGATAAACTATTTTTTAGTATGACAAAATTACACAAATCAAATTCTACACATTTTCTTTATTATATTTTTTTGTAACCTTTTTTATATGCACACTTTTCACATAATGTCTGCAACCAACTATTGTTTTCATATATACTTCCTGTTTCTCCACATTCTTCACAAATTGTATCAGCTTTATATTCGTATTCCAAGATTACATCATACACTTCTTTTATACTTGATGATGCATCAAAATTTAATTCTCCATACTTTTCGTTAATTCGGTGAATTTTGAATTCGGATATGTCTGAATTATTTTTTTTATAAATTTCCTCTATTTTTTCAATGAGTTCAATTATAAGGTCATGCCAGCCAGTTCCATACTCATTACATGTATTAACCAACTCATTCCATATATGATCATTTAGATTAATATGAGGATATTTTTCTGTTAATGTTTGTCTAATAAACTTAAAATTCATTTTTAATACTACCTTTCTAATAAATTTGATTTTAATAAAATAACTTTTTTATTTGTTCATAGTACATTTATTATTCATAGTTTTTAAGTCCAGCGTAAAGTTGTTCTTTTACCCCATTAACAACTTCAGGTGGATGGATTACCTTACAATCACGGCAGTATTGAGTAGCCCATAATATTACACCTTGTACTGATGATTTAATAGTTACTTTAATCCAATTTTCATCAATAGGTAATATTTTTATTTCAAAGCCAAAACAATCATATAATGTATTAATCATCCAATTAGTATTTCTACACATAATCTCAATTGTTTTTATATCACCTGAATACATAATAACATGAGTAGCACGATATTTTCCTGGAATAATAGAACTCTTGGTATTATTTGTAAATAAATTATCTGGATCGTATATTGGATCCGCTTTAAAATTAACTAAGTCATCTGATATTGGAGTAACCTTTAATATTCTATCGACTCTAAAGTTTACTAAATTTATGTAAGATGGATTTTTAGCAATTAAATAGTAATAACCATTCGACCACATTAATAAGTAAGGAGTAATTTTTTTGGGATAACCTTTTTTTGCTACAAGTTGATGATTAGTATATTCTCCATAAATAATTTCAGCCTTAATTTTTTTATTGATAATATTACGGAGAATGCCTATGTTTTTTAATATATCTATATTAACATTTTTTAGATTATCTAATTTTTGAGATGCAATCCAATTTTTTAATCCATTATTAAAAAATTTTTGTTTACTTTTAGGTAATAGTTTGTTTAGCTTATCAATAAGTTTTTTTGTATCATCAAAAGATATATAACTATATACTTCAATAGCATCAGAAAGGAGATTAATTTCATTTTCCGATAAATCTGGCTCAATATAATAATATTGAACAGATTTATTTGAATAATTATCTGATTCATATTTCAGAGTAGTGTTTGTTGAAGCATTCGGATCTATTAAAGCATTATATATGTAAGTATTATTTTTTTTATAACATTGACGTACTTTAAAATCAAATCCTGTATAACAATTACAAGAAGCTATAATATTTTCAGTATTAGTGCGTTTACATGAACAATAACTTTTTTGAATTTCA
Organism: Clostridium sp. ZBS15; assembly: GCF_023845705.1. NCBI lineage: Bacteria > Bacillati > Bacillota > Clostridia > Eubacteriales > Clostridiaceae > Clostridium > Clostridium sp. ZBS15. Next base: position 55,321 of record NZ_JAMQHY010000009.1, on the reverse strand, counting down.
ATTATTTTAGCAAGGAATCTTCCAATAGTACTTTTATCTATCTTAATATAATAATTATTACAAAGTTTTTTAAAAATATCTGACGAGGAAATAGGTTCATCAACTGAACTATATTTTTTTAAAATATCCAGTATTAAGTAAATATTAAATCTATGTGTTTCTAATGGATTGTTATTTTCAATTGATTTATTTTTCATATACTAAATCCTTCTTTCTTTTATATTAATTATAAATGTATTACAAAATAATGTAAATATGCATAACATTATATGATAAAATTCTTTTATTAAAATATATAAATCAGAGAATGTTGAGGTGAATTATCATAAATAAGTTAAAGAAATTTAAAAGTAAATGTCTTGAATATATTAATTCAAAAACTATGAAGGAGTATCTTAATAATAATGATGATATACAATTTTCATTAAATGAATTAATGTCTATTGTACACAATAGTAAAAGACCATTGAGGAAAAAAATTAAATTTTACAAGGAAATTAAACAAACTTTCAAATTAAATGATGAAGAAAAAGAAAATATAGAAAGACTTATTTCTACATATGAAAAAACTTTTAAGTATATTAATAAATCTCATGAAAAAATAGTATATATTTTAAAACAAAATGAAGAATATCAAGGTGTATTTGATAATTATAAATATGTAAAAAAATACCATAATACAAACTATAAGGAGGAAAATGAAGAATACTCAAATGTATATTTAGACGATTATATTAAGGAAATAACATACTATACATTGGAAGAGGTAAATACTATTACAAATGATATTTTGGCTATATATAATTTTGATTCTGAATTAAATTGGATTTCTTATGAGTTTTATAATTATAGAATTCACAAAAGTATTCCTGATGTTAAGTATTCGTTTAATGGAACAGAATTTGTTTACAATAAAAATTATAATAAATATCCAGAAAATTTATATGTGTATATAAAAAGCCCATTTAAAATAGGAGATATTGTAGAAGATATACAAAATAAATGTAAGTATATAGTTATTAATCCAGAACTTCCAACAGGATCTGTAGTGGAGATTAGTGATAATTTTGATATGTGCATAACTGTTGTACCAATAAAATATAAAAATTTAGTAATAGAAAAATATTTTAATAAAAGAAAATTAAAGAATGAAAACTTGATTAATAAAAATAATCTTATTAATAGCATAGAAAATTTAGATGAATTATCTTTATATCATGAACACTTAAATATTTTAAATTTAGAATTGATTGAAGATATTAAGAAGATTAAATAAAAATTAATATACTTAATGCATATATGCATTAAGACAGATGATAGTATAGTTTTATAAAATAAATATATTTTTGGGAGGAATTAAAATGTTAGGATTAAAATTACAATTAAAATTAATAACTATGCTTTACTTAAAAAATAGCCAAGATGGAGTTATGATATTAGAAAGTATAATTTGTAAAATAAGTGACAGAGCAATTCTTAAAGAAATAGACATAAAAAAAGAAATGTATATATTTGAAGAGGTATTAAAGGAATTAGAGGAAGAGAGATATATTCATTGTTATGAAAACTTAATATATAAAGGAATTGAATTTACCATTGGGTTAGATCAAATAGCTGTAGAGAATTTTGAAAATTTTGAAGGAAGATTTTTGAATAGAGTAGGAATAAGTAGTTTAGAATATGTAGAAAACAATTTAGAATATTGTAGTTTATTAACAGAAAAAGAAGTGGAGCAAATAGCTAATATAGTAATTGAACTTGGATTAGCAGAAAAATATGTAGTGTATGATGGCATGGATTATAATGAATAAAGAGTTATTAAGTTTTATAATAATATAAAGATACTTATAATACCATCGATTGGTGATGGTACTAATTATGGGAGGATAAACTATGAGTCTTAATACTATAGCAAAGATGTTGAATATTGATACGTCTAGTAAATATTATGAATTACTTGAAGCAATTAATCTAAACAATAAAAAGAAAATAGAAATATTAATTAATAATAGTGAAATAATACCATATAAAGCTATTGCTAAAGCAAATACAGAAATATCTAAATGGTTTATAGAAACATATCCTGAAATAGTAAATAATATGTCCATTGAATTAATATTTGATGAACAAAATCCCATATTTTTAGAGAATTATTTAATAAATAATAAAATCAACGGAGATTTGAGAAGAAAAATTTTTAAGAAATACTTTATTAATATACATTATTCACAAAAAATTTACTATAATGAAGATGAAATTAATAGATTAGTAGAATGTAGTAAAATAATATTAAGGAATGAACCAAGCCTTATAAATAAACAACAAACTATAGAAAGTTTATATAATATAATAATGTTATGTGAATTAAATTCAAAAAGAAATCATATGTCACTAAATAAAAGTTGTGTAGAACTTAAAACATATTGTGAAAATACAAAAAAAGAATGGATCGATTGTACTAAATTTTTACAATTAAGCTTAATAGATCAAGAAAAAAATTTAAAGCAAATAAAGATCATAGAAAATATTTTAAAACAATATTTAAAAAATACAATACTTAAATGTGAGCCGGATAGATGTCTTTTATTTATATATACAATAAAAGATCTTAAGTTACCGTTAAAATATGTAGTTTGTATTAATAAAGATGAAGAATAAATTTTATAGAGTATTGTTTAAAACGGTACTCTATTTATTAAGTGTGCAAATTTTTATAGATGCATATTTTATAAGTTTAAATTTATAAATAGTATATATGATATAATGATATTAACATATTTTTATAAAAAAGGGTAAATAAGTAATGAAAGAAGTGGATAAAAATATAATAGCAGATATTATATATGATTATATTGTAGTGGGAATGTTACAAAGTGAAATAGGAAATAAATATAAACTAGAACAAAGAAGTTGCATTTCTCCTTTGATTAAGAAATATAATTTTAATAAAAAAGCAATTAATAATTATAAAAGTGGACAATCTAGAGGGAAATATAAAATATATAGATTTAGAGATAGAATTCATCAATTAAAAGTTGAAAAATATATTATTCAGGAATTTATAAGAAAATTTGATGGGAAAATGACTTTTGAAGATTTTTTAGAACAGCATTATTATAATAAGGCTAAAGATATAATATGTAATGATAGATTATATAAAAATAGTGGCTGTAATTTAAGAGACAATAATGAGAATAAGATATGTGGAAATAATAAATCATTTAATAGTGTAAATAATATGAGTAAAAAAACTTCTAATAATGATGGAATGTTAGGTTGTGCAAGTATTGTAGGAATTGGCATAGTAGTGTTATTTTTTATAAAAATTATTAAAAATAATACTACTGGAATTGTTAGTTTTATGAAATTTGGTTTTGCTATTGGATTTATATTATTTTTAGGTAGTGGATTTATATCTAATAAAAAAAATAATAATTCAGGAGTTTCTAGTGCAAAAAAATGTGGGCTTATTGGTATTGGGCTTATGTTTGCGATGTTCGCATTAAGTGCTTTTAGCTGTGGAGAAGCACCTGCAGGTGTAATTCTAGGATTAATTGCATTTGCAGCAATAAAAAGTGCATTATAAGTAAATACATTTAATTTATATATAGCAGGTTTATTACAATATTTAATAAAATATTTATTGTTTAAAATAATTATTATGAGGTGATGTTAAAATGAAGGCAAATGATACATTAGAAAAGTTTAAAGTGGAATTTGAACAAGATGAGAATTTACAAGATATAATACGTGAATTAAGAGAAAATAATAATAATAGAAATCGCTATACATCAACAGTAGATGCAACAATGTTTATTTTATTAGGATTTGAATTTAAAGATAAAGAAGAAGATAAAAAATCGTATATTCCTAATTTTATAAACAAAGATACATGTAGAAGAAATGTTGCTTCAATATTATCTACGAAGGAAAGTGATACAAGTAAAAATTTAAAATTGTTAACTAGTGATATCAAAGAAGATATTTTCAATATCGATAGGAGCAAAGTTTCATTTAATGATTTACAAAAAAAATTAGAAGAAATGGCTAGCAAAAATGAAAATATTAATAAAAAAAATATACCAGATATATTAAAATGTGTGGAACAAATCATAGGATTAAATTTGTACAAATTTACTGATAATGATGGATATATTAATGGAGAAAATAATGATATGAATTTCGAAGAACAAATAAAAAATTTAATTAATAATGGTGTAAATCAAATAATACTTACAGGTGCTCCAGGTACTGGTAAAACTTTTATAGCTAAGAAAATAGCAAATTCTATAGGAAAAGAATTAAATTGGAAAAAAGATAAAGATGACACTTTAATGAAATATGAATTTGTACAATTTCATCCATCATATGATTATACAGATTTCGTTGAGGGGTTAAGACCGGTTGAAATTAATGGAAATGTTACATTTAAAAAAGTAGATGGTATTTTCAAAGCGTTCTGTAGAAGAGTAATTGAAAATAAGAATAATGGACAAGAAGATAGAGAATATTACTTTTTTATAATTGATGAAATTAATAGGGCAGATTTGTCAAAGGTATTAGGAGAATTGATGTATGGTTTAGAAAAAGATAAAAGAGGACAAGAAAATAAAATAAATACACAGTACCAAAACTTACCAACTTTTGATATAGATACAAAAGAAAATATTGATAATAGTGAATTAGGTGATGTATTTAAAGAGGGTTTTTATATTCCAGAAAATATAATTATTATAGGCACAATGAATGACATAGACCGTTCTGTAGAAAGTATGGATTTTGCTTTAAGAAGAAGGTTTGAATGGAAAGAATTTATAGTTGAAAAAGATATGTTGAAAAATAGCTTTGAGCAACAAAACGAAGATGAAACTTATGCATTTGGAGAAGTAATCTATAAAAATGCCGACAAGCTTGCAGATAGAATAATGTGTTTAAATGGAATAATTAAAAAAGATGGTGCTAGTTTTTCATTAAATCGTCAATATTTTATTAGTCAAGGATACTTTGCTAATCTACCACAAAAGGTTGATCAATATAATTTTGAAGAAATTGATGACATTATTAAATATGTATGGAAATATCGTTTAGAAACTCTTATTAGAGAATATGTAAGAGGTGAAAATACATTGGAAGTAGAGAAGTTTATTGAACAATGCCGAAATTCAATGTATGGAAATATAGAAAATAAACCTAATGAGAATAAGAACGCAAGTGATGGAGAGGCAAATAGCTAATAAAGAGTGGTGAATATTATGAAAAATGAACCTTTATTTATAACTGATTACACAGCTATAAAAGGTGAAGAGAACATTGAATTGTGTGAAAAAATTCAAAAATCAATTTATCAAGGGAACAGTTCTATTATTACAATAGATGGAGACGAAGAATGTAAAACTCCTAAAGTATTTAATTGGTTTAATAATGAATATAGAACCCAAGAATATATTGGTTTATTAGAATTTGAAGGGCAAATGGTTACAATTGGATCACGTTTTGATAAGGGTGATAATCAATTTTTTCTAAATTATATTTTTTGTAAATCTTTTGATGTAAGTGGAAAGATTTTTAGTGATATGAAAGGAAATGGTAGTTCCGAATCTAACTGGGACATATTGCTAGCAATTACTTATATTAATCAACTTGAAGAAGCGTTAAAAAAAGGTTTATATAGACAGTACAGGCAATTTAATTATAATGATTCAAAAGTAAAAGGTAAAATTGATATATCCAGACACATTAAAGAAAATATTTTGTTTAATGGTAATATAGCATATTCTACTAGAGAATATACTATTAACAATCCAATTAATCAGTTAATATTATTAGCCTATACATATTTAGAGAAAAAATATCCTCATTTATTAAAAAATATAATTTCAAAAAAGTCTTTTATAAAAAAAGAAATTATTCAATTAAAGAAAGAAATTAATAATTTAGAAGAATTAAAAGTTCAGAAATTACTTAATGAAACTAAAAAGAATATTACTAACTCAGTATATAAAAATTATGAACCATTAAGGAAAACTTCAATTATGATAATTCGAAGAATGGGAATCAATATTTATAACAATAGTGGGAAAAATGTATGTGGTATGTTAATTAATATCAATAAATTATGGGAAAAATTTCTATATAATACTCTTTTAAAAAAGTTATTTAATTGTGTAGGAGATTATAACCAAGATGGTTATGAGATTATCAATAATCATAGAACTATAAAACCAGATTTTTATTTCAAAGATAATAAAATAGTAATAGATGCAAAATATAGAGAGGCATGGGGAAAAACATTAAATACAAAGGATGATAGATGGGGTGAAGATGTAAGAATTGATGTATTTCAAGTTTTATCATATATGTTAGCATTAAAATGTCCATTTGGAGGTGTTATATTTCCGGTCCAAGATAAAGATATTAGTGCATGTTACAAAAAGGAGAGTATTAGTGATTTATGTAATGACTATTACTTTTTTAGAGCACCATATTTAATTCCACATTCTGATAAATATAAATCATATGTTGAATTTGAAAATGCAATGACAAAAAATGAAGAGGAATTAAAAAAGAAGTTTGATGAATTAAAATAAGTATCTGATGTTAAATCTCTATCGTCAAAATTAAATTTTCTAATAAACTACCCATATGAGATTATCCTTTGTTAAGTGTTTGCACAAATTAACCATAACAAAGGAGAATCTCTTTTTCTATACTTTTTTATCACTTTTTAAGTGAAACTTGAAAAGTAGATTAAGTTAGGTATCGAGCCATATAAAGCATGGTATCTATTTTTTTATTCTCTAGGAAATTATAATCAAGTCAAATCTGTGGATAACTTTTGAAAGTATCAGAAATACACAGTCTGCGAAGCAGATTTTTTTATTAATAATTCAGGTTTATTTAAAATTAAAGGTGTTATTTCCTTGATTTTTTCTAAAATTTGAGTAGAAGTTGCTCCTAAATTAATAATTTTATCTATAAAATGATTCGTATGGATCTAAATTATTATTTTAGCATTAATGGCAAGATGCATTTAATTAAGGGGGTACTTCCTTTTTGTGCTATTAAGATGTAGTGATTTGGGGAATATAAATAAAGTTTAAATTTTATGGCATTTATTGTAATTATAGGAATAGTAATATTACATCCATAAGAAAAAATCGATAACTATTAAGAGTGTCATTTGTTGCACTCATACACCATAAGAATTTTAGTCAAATAAAACAATAGAATATATATTTATTTACAGAACAATTTAAAAGACGAGTAGACAAAATGAGGTATTTACAATCAGATAGAGGAAATTTATAATAACGTAAATAAGATCACTGATATAAGAGAAAATAAAGAAATTGAGGGGATTGATATAATAAATGAATCATGTAATAAATTTATATGTAGATGATATTAGAAAATGTCCAGATGGCTTTGTTATTGCAAGGAATTATGATGAAGCTATTGAACTTTTAAGGAGTAATACAATTGATACCTTATCATTAGACCACGATTTAGGTTTGAATGAAAATGGAATAGAGAAAAATGGATATGATATTGTAAAGTACATGTGTGAACATGGAATTAGTCCAAGGCAAATATATATTCATACCGATAATGTGGTGGGAAGAGATAACATGTATTATACCTTGATAGGATCAAGAGTTAGGGGATTTATTGAGAGTGGTACAGAGATTTATAAGTATGGATATACGAAAAATAGAATATGATTAATATAGTAGTTTGAGCAAGACGCATTCACTTTACAAATAAAAATTAAGAAAGGCAAATATTGTACTATGAATAATTGTACCTTTACTAATAATGAGTGTAAAGGAGAAACTACGTCCACTTGGCTAATTTTAGTAATGCAATTTGGACTAAAAGCTAATATTTTTAAGTATTTTAATGTTTTTTAATAAAAAATTATATTTTGTGCATATATGCATAAGAAGATTTGATATTATATTTTCATAGATTAATCATTGATTAAATGCTAGATTTATAAATAAAAAATAATTTTTATTATAAATCTATTTTAAAGTTTTAGAGAGGAGATATTTATAAAATATTATATTTAAGGAGATGACATAGTTTAGTTATGAACAATAATTTGAAAAATAAAAATATTGCAATAGCAGAGGATACTTTAAATATTTTAAGCAATGGATATTATTTATATAAGAGTAGAGATAAAAAGAATTTTAAGGATAATCTTGATTATTCAATAAATAATACTAAAGTGATAAAAAATTATAAATTATCATCTTATTGTAATTCAACTGTAGAAGCAGATATAGTATTTGAACAAAAAACTACAGTACAATCTATAATTGAAAGTTCAGGTAATTATGGGAATATAATAGTTCTTAATTTTGCAAGTGCCAAACATCCAGGCGGTGGATTTCTTAATGGAAGCAGTGCGCAAGAAGAAAGTCTAGCACGAGTTAGTGGTTTATATCTTTCATTAAAATCAAAACAAAGTGAATATTATGATAATAATATAAAGAATACCAATAATGGTATTTATAATGATAGTATGATATATTCCCCTTTTGTTCCATTTATAAAAAATGATATTGGAGATTTATTAGAGAATATTATTTTTTGTAGTGTAATAACATCTCCAGCAGTTAATAGAGGGGTAGCAATTAGTAGAGGGGTATCTGAAACACAGGTTAAAATTTGTATGGAGAAAAGAATAGGATTGATACTTGATTTAGCTATAAGTTTAGATGAAAGTAAAAATGCATTGTTAATTTTAGGCGCTTTTGGATGTGGAGTTTTTAAAAATAATCCTAAAGATATTGCACGAATATTTAAAAATCAAATCAATAAAAGAAATATTAAGTTAAAGGAAAAGAATATGAGAATATTATTTTCAATTCCGGATAAATTTAACTTAGATATTTTTATAGAACAGTTTAAAAATAAACAATAATAAATTAAACATTAATTATTACTAAAATATATCAGAAAAAGAAGTAGAAAAGTAAATCTTCTTTCTGAAAATAATAATTCATTAAGGAGATTATAAATTTATGAGTTATTGGATTAGTGATGCAAATTCTTCAAAGGAAAATTTTCGAAATAATGAAATATTTATTACTGGAGACATACATGGAAATGGATTTACAAGACTTAGAAATGCTGAAAAATTAGGCTGTAAAATATTGATTGTATGTGGTGACTTCGGATATATTTGGAATGATTTAAAAAGAAATAAATACAATTTGAGCATTATAAGTAAAATAGGAATTACAATATTATTTTTAGATGGGAATCATGAAAATTTTGATATTTTAGAGCAATATTCAATTAGTAAAATGTTTGGAGGAGACGTACAAATAATAAGTCAAAATATTATTCATTTACTTAGAGGACAAGTTTATACGATAGGAAATAAAAAAATATTTGTTATGGGTGGAGCTAATTCTACTGATAAAGAGTATATGATAGAAAATAATAGTTGGTGGAATCAGGAAGTACCAAATAAAAAGGAAAGAGAAAAAGGTATATTAAATTTAAAAGAAGAAGGTAATAAAATTAATATAATTCTTACTCATACGGCCCCCAGCAACATATTAAAAATAATGAAAAATGCAGGTCATAGAATTGATGAGTATACAGATTTTTTAGAAACTATAAATAATAAAATACAATTTGAACAGTGGTATTTTGGACATATGCATAAGGATATTAGTGTTGATGATAAGCATACTTGTGTCCATTATAAGTTTTATGATATTAATGGTAAAGAAAAGATTTAGAGAATGTATAGGAGCATATCTGAAATAAGTATAGAGTATTTTTAAAGTGTATTAAAAAATTAATAATTTTAAATATAAAGGGGTAATAAAAATGATAAAAAAATTAGCTTCAAGTCTATTGATAGTAGCATCTGTAATGGCAATGACTCAATTAGGTGTTTCAGCAGCGTGGAAAAGTGATAGCACAGGATGGTGGTATACAGAAGCTAATTCCTATTCAACTGGCTGGAAACAAATTGATGGGTTTTGGTATTATTTTGACGATAATGGTTACATGAAGACAGGTTGGCTACAAAATGGTGGTAAATGGTATTATTTAGTGCCAAGTGGAATAATGAAAATAGGCTGGTTAAAAGACGGCTCAAAATGGTATTATTTAGATGATAGTGGAGCTATGCTTACAGGTAAAGTAAGCGTAGGTGGTACAATATATGAATTTTCTAATGCTGGTAACTGGATCAATACTTCTGAAAATAAAACTAAAGACAATGTATCTAAAAATAATGTTGTTAGTAGAAAACCTTCGGAAGAAAAATTAAAAGTTACTTCAGATTGTAGTTGGTTTGAGGAGAATGGTAATAAGTACTTTAAATTAACAGGAAATGAGTATGCTAAAGAAGAATGGAATATAGATGATAATATATATTATTTTAATGAAGATGGTATAATGCAAACTGGTGAAATTATTATAGATGATGGTGTGAAATTTCATTTCGGAAGTGATGGAAAATATGAAAAATGTATTAATAAAGAAAATTGGAGATTATATGCTAATAATGGAGCGACTACAGGAGATTTATCAAATAAATGGCAAACTAAATGTATATCAAAAGATCCAAAAGTAAAGTTTGATTTAGATAAGTACCCATTAAGCATGTATAAGGTTTATTCTTCTGATCCAGAAAAAACCAAAACACATATAGTTGGAAAAGGAATGCAAGCAAGAACTGTATATGATGGTGCAGAAGTAAATGGAAGTACATTAAATTGTCGTACTAATGAAACAATTGCAATGTCAGTTTTAGAAATTAGTAATGTGAAGAACTGGAGTACAACTCCTAAATTATTAATAAAAGCTAGTTCCAGTGATAAGGATATAGCAACTTGTAGTTTTGACTTAAGTTATGCTGATGGTTATGTACGCTTGTTACATCCTTATGTAATTACTCATAAGCCGGGAAAAACAACTATTACTATAGATGCTAATGGAACAACAACTTCATTTGATGTAGTTGTAACGGAATAAAACTATATAAATATTATGATTGTTTTAATATATGTATAATTTATATAGAAAATTGAATATCATTTAGAGTATATATATTGAAATAACCTAATAGTTACATTTTAAACCTCAAAAAATGAAATGTTTCACTATAAAATGGGTGCCCAAAATGGCTTTTAGGTAAAATGTTGAGTATTTTGTTTTAAAATATTTACATGCATTATAAATTAAATTTTCATCATAAGCCCAAGTAGATTATGTTAAATGTTGTATAGATAATAATTATTAATGAATTTCTAAAATAAATATGCTAAGATGACCAATGAAAATAGATTTATTATAATACAAAAATAAAAACCATGCATAAACAGGAAAATAAATTTCTGCATATGTATGGTTTTTGTTTATAAAAATTTGTTTCTAGAAGAGCTACATTTTAATTAAAAATCTATTTAACTTCGTATATCCATCCTTCAGGAGCTTCTACATCACCTGTTTGGATTCCAGAAAGTATTTCATATAATTTCTTTATTGTAGGTCCAACTTCAGTTTCGCTATGGAACACAAATCTCTTTCCGTTATAATCTATAGCCCCAATTGGAGTTATTACAGCAGCAGTACCACAAGCACCAGCTTCTGCAAATTCATCTAATTGATCAACAAAAACCTCTCTTTCATATACTGGCATATTTAAATAATGTTCAGCTATATAAAGTAAAGAATATTTTGTTATACTAGGTAATATTGATGAAGATTTAGGTGTTACAAATTCATTATTTTTAGTTATTCCTATAAAGTTTGCAGCCCCAACTTCATCGATTTTTGTGTGGGTAGTAGGATCTAAATAAATACAATCTGCATATCCAGCATCGGTAGCTTTTTTATGAGCTTCAAGAGAGGCTGCATAATTACCACCAACTTTTTGTTTTCCAGTACCGTGTGGAGCGGCTCTATCAAATTCATCTTGAACGATAAAGTTACAAGGTTTTAATCCACCAGAGAAGTAAGGTCCTACTGGCATACAAAATACTGTAAAAATATATTCAGATGCTGGCTTTACGCCGATATTATCTCCAACTCCCATTATAACAGGTCTAATATATAAAGTTGCACCAGTGCCGTATGGTGGAACAAAATGTTCGTTAGCTTTAACAACTTGCATACATGCGTCTATAAATTTTTCTTCAGGAATATTTGGCATAAGAAGTTTATCACAACTTTCATTCATACGAGCAGCATTTCTATTAGGTCTGAATAATTGTATTTTTCCTTCTTTTGTTGTATAAGCTTTTAATCCTTCAAAAGAGCTTTGACCATAATGAAGAACAGTAGAAGCTTCACTCATTTTAAGCATATTATCTTCTACAAGCTTACCATCATCCCATTTACCATCTTTCCAAGTTGAAATATAACGATAGTCTGTTTTTATGTAACTAAATCCTAGTTTACCCCAATCCATATCAACTTTTTTCCCCATTGTACATTCCTCCATATCTATAGGCTTATTGCCTTTATTTAATACATTTTATTCTAACACTACTAAAACAAAATTTCTATAGTTAAGCATAAAAAGTCTTTATTTATTACTAGATTAATAACATAATTATAAAAATATTGATTAATTTATAATTATTTCCAAGGTTCTGCATCTGAAGGCATTCTCCAATCTCCTCTAGGACTTAAAGAGATACTTCCCACCTTTGGACCATCTGGTAAAGCGCTTCTTTTAAATTGTTGAGTGAAAAATCTCCACATAAATTTATTAAGCCATTTTTCAATTTCTTCATCACTATAATCATCTTTAAATGCTTCTTTAGCCAAAAATAAAATTCTATCTTTTGATGATCCGTGTTTTATAAAGTGATATAGGAAGAAATCATGAAGTTCGTAAGGTCCTACTATATCTTCAGTCTTTTGCGAAATTTCTCCATTTGCATCTTTAGGAAGTAATTCTGGACTTACAGGAGTATCTAAGATATCAATAAGTGTTTTACTAACTTCTGAATTAGATTCCTTTTCAGCAACATATCTAACCAAATATCTAACTAATGTTTTTGGTATAGATGGATTTACTGAATACATTGACATGTGATCACCGTTATAAGTACACCATCCAAGGGCTAGCTCGGATAAATCACCAGTTCCTATTAAAAGACCTTGTTCTTTATTAGCTAAATCCATTAAAATTTGAGTTCTTTCTCTTGCTTGAACATTTTCATAAGTAACGTCATGAATATTTTTATCATGTCCTATGTCTTTAAAATGTTGAAGAGAAGCATCTACTATATTTATTTCCCTTAAATCACAATTTAATTCTTTACATAAAGTTAATGCATTGTTATAAGTTCTATCTGTTGTTCCAAAACCAGGCATTGTTATAGTAACTATATTACTTTTATCTAAGTTAAGTAGTTCGAATGTTTTAACTATAACAAGAAGTGCAAGGGTAGAGTCTAATCCTCCAGATATTCCAATTACAGCTTTTTTAGAACTTGTATGTTCAAATCTTTTAGCTAAAGCAGCACTTTGGATATTAAATATTTCCTTACATCTTTCTTCACGCTCTATTTTAGATGATGGTACAAATGGATGTTTATCTATAAATCTGTCAAAGTGACTAATATTAGTACAGCCAAATTTAAAGTTTATTATATGAGGTTTTTTTCCTGTGAATTTAGTAGCATCTCTAAAGCTAAGGTTTTTTAGTCTTTCAGATTTAAGTTTAAAAATATCTACACAAGAGTAAATAACTTCATTTTCTCTTTGGAATCTTTCATTTTCTTTTAAAATAGAACCATTTTCACTTATCATTAAATGTCCACTGAATAATAAATCTGTAGAGGATTCATGCACTCCGGCAGAAGAATATACATAACTACAAAGACATCTAGCACTTTGATTTGAAACAAGACTTTTTCTATAATCTTTTTTGCTTACTAATTCATTTGAAGCAGATAAATTTCCTATTATATGTGCACCTAATAAAGAGAGGTATGAACTAGGAGGTATAGTTACCCATAAGTCTTCACATATTTCAACTCCGAAATTAGCTATTTGAGAAGAAAAGATGAGATTTGTTCCGAAAGGTACATTTTTTTGAATAGGTAAATCTATTTCTTGCGTTTCTAAAGAAAGTCCTTCTGTAAACCATCTTTTTTCATAAAATTCACTATAGTTGGGTATATATGATTTAGGAACTATACCTAATATTTTACCTTTGAAAAGCAAATAGGCACAATTATAAAGCACACTATTTATAAGTAGTGGTGCTCCAAGCGCAATTAACATATCACAATTTTCTGTAGCATTTAATATTTGATTTATTCCAGTTATTGATTTGTTTAATAAGGTATCATTTAAGAATAAATCTCCACATGTATATGAAGTTACACAAAGTTCTGGAAAAACTATAAATTTACTATTATTACTTTTAGCATCATCTATACATTTCAAAATATTAGATATATTATAATTGATATCTCCAACTTTAGTTTTTGGACATGCGGATGCAATTTTTATAAAATCCATATTAGATCAACTCCAATTTTTTTAGTATATGCCTTTAGTATAACCAAATAGCATTTGTATATATAATCATAATATGCTGAAAATTATATAAAATCAATTGGAATATGTTCGATAATAGTATATATGGTATTTTAAAGAAAAGTAAGAGATGGTAAATAATTGTTTAAAAGATAAGAAATATGTTGTAATAAAGTAATTAATACTGTATAATAGAGTTATCTTAAATAATTAATTGTTGCATATTAATTAATGGTATACTAATATTAAGAAATTTAGGAAATAAAAGAAAAGGGGTGAAGGTAATGGGAAGTATAATTTTCTGGATTGTGATTGCGGTTGCAGCATTTGTGATTGATGTTTTTACCAGCAGTTTTTTATTTGTATGGTTTTCCATAGGAGCACTTACAGCAATTTTTGCAGCTGGATTGAAAGCTACTTTTTTGTTGCAAGTAATAATATTTTTAATAGTAGGAATAATATCAATATCAATAGGATATCCATGGATAAGAAAGAAATATAAAAACTCAGAACATAGAATACCGCTTATGGAAGAGACATATATAGGCAAAGTTATAACAGCAGAAGAAAATATAGAGCAAAAAGCAACCTTAAAAATCAATGGAATATATTGGACTGTAGTTAATGAAGGGCAGAATATTCAGGCAGGCGAAAGGTTCATTATTACAAGCATTGATGGAGCAAAATTTAGAATTAAAAAGTTAGAGGAGGAAAACAAAAATGTTTAGACTTATAGGAACACCACTAATATTAATATTTATAATATTTACAATATTTTCGTCAATAAAAGTAGTAAATACAGGGTATTTATGTATTGTAGAAAGATTTGGACAATTCAGTAGAGTATTGGAACCAGGATGGCATTTCTTAATACCTTTTGTTGATTTTGTTAGAAGAAAAGTTTCAACAAAACAACAAATTTTAGATGTACCACCACAATCAGTTATTACTAAAGACAATGTAAAAATTTCAGTTGATAACGTAATATTCTTTAAAATGTTAAATGCTAAAGATGCAGTATACAACATAGAGGATTATAAATCAGGTATAGTTTATTCAGCAACAACAAATATAAGAAATATTCTAGGTAATATGAGTTTGGATGAAATACTAAGTGGTAGAGATTCAATAAACCAAAACCTTTTAAGTATAATAGATGAAGTTACTGATGCATATGGTATAAAGATTTTAAGTGTTGAAATAAAGAATATTATACCACCTGCTGAAATTCAACAAGCTATGGAAAAGCAAATGAGAGCTGAAAGAGACAAGAGAGCTATGATACTTCAAGCAGAAGGTCTTAGACAATCTCAAATAGAAAAGGCAGAAGGAGAAAAGCAATCTCAAATACTTAAAGCTGAAGCAGAAAAAGAAGCTAATATTAGAAGAGCAGAAGGATTAAAGGAATCTCAATTACTTGAAGCAGAAGGTAAAGCTAAAGCTATTGAACAAATAGCTATTGCGGAATCAGAAGCTATAAGAAAAGTTAATACTGCGATTATTGATTCTGGTACTAATGAAACAGTTATTGCCTTAAAGCAAGTTGAAGCGCTTAAAGAAATGGCGTTAAATCCAGCAAATAAGCTTATATTACCAAATGAAACTTTATCATCACTTGGAAGTATAGCTGCAATTGCAGATACATTAAAAGATTTCTCAAAAAAGAAGAATGATTAAAAATTTATAGAATTAATTTTAGGCATATTAGGTTTGTAACCTAATATGCCTTTTTGGTTACATAAAATTTGAGCAAATATAAGTTCGGAGAGCTTTAATTTTAAATTAAAGAGGAAAGTGGGGCGTTGAAGAAAAAGATATAAGTTTTCAGATATAGAATATATACTTTAGATTTAATGTGAATTATTTTATATAATAAAATTCAATTGTGTCAAAAGTATGTAAAATGAATAAGTGAATTGTAGTTTATTCATAAAATTGCAAAAAATATTATATACTATTAAAAAATTAATATGATATAAGTAGATAAACTCACAAATATATGGACAATCTTTGAACTGTAGAATATAATATAAATATAACAAATGCAAGAAAATAATTTTATAATTCATTTTCAAATGATTGGGGGGACTTTATGAAAAATAAATTAGGTTTGACTACAAAGGTATTTATTGCGTTAATACTTGGAGCAATCTGTGGTATAATTTTATATAACTTTGTTCCAAAAGGAACGATTAGAGATGTTATCTTGATTGATGGGGTATTTAAGATATTAGGAAAAGGATTCTTAAGGGCAATGCAAATGCTTGTAGTACCGTTGGTGTTTTGTTCATTAGTATGTGGTAGTTTAGCAATAGGTGATACTAAGAAGCTTGGAAAAGTTGGTATAAAGACAATGTCATTTTATATAGCTACTACAGCAATTGCTGTAACTATAGCTATTAGTGTTGGAAAACTTATAAATCCTGGAATAGGTCTTGATATGTCTAGTATTCAAATAACTGAACCAACTATAGCTGAAAGTAAAGCATTTTCTGATGTGATTTTAGATATAATTCCAATAAATCCAATAAATGCATTAGCAGAAGGAAATATGCTTCAAATAATATTTTTTGCGATGATGGTAGGAATTATTTTAGCTACTTTAGGGAAAAAAACAGAAATAGTAGCTGATTTCTTTAAGGCAAGTAATGAAATAATGATGAAAATGACAATGATAGTTATGGAGGTTGCACCTATAGGAGTTTTTTGCTTGATAGCAACTACATTTGCAACTATTGGATGGGATGCATTCACGCCTATGTTAAAGTATATGAGTGCTGTTTTCTTAGCTTTAGCATTACAATGTTTAGGAACATATATGATAATGCTAAAAGGATTTTCTAATCTTAGCCCTATAAAGTTTCTTAAGAAATTTGCACCAGTAATGAGTTTCGCATTTTCTACGGCAACATCAAATGCCACTATTCCTTTATCAATAGATACACTGAGTAAAAAGATGGGTGTATCTAAGAAAATTTCATCTTTTACTATACCGTTAGGAGCAACTATAAATATGGATGGAACAGCAATAATGCAAGGAGTTGCTGTTGTATTTGTAGCACAAGCATTTGGAATAAATCTTGGTATAAATGACTATATAACAGTAATACTTACTGCAACATTAGCATCTATAGGAACAGCAGGAGTGCCGGGTGTTGGACTTATTACATTATCAATGGTATTTAATTCAGTAAATTTACCTGTAGAAGGTATAGCTTTAATCATGGGCATAGATAGAATATTAGATATGACTAGAACTGCTGTTAATATTACAGGTGATGCTATTTGTACAACCATAGTAGCAAAACAAGAAGGTGAATTTAATGAAGAGATATTTGAAAATGAAGAGGAAGTTATAGATGAAAATATTATAGAAGCTTTATAAATATATGTTAAAATAAAGTATCTCTAAATGATTATGAAATCATTTTGAGGTGCTTGTTTTTATTTTTTTTAGTACTGATTAGTCTAAAAACATTGAATAAAAGATACAAAAGTATTAAAATATGATACATAAGTAAAATACATATGAAAATTATAAGTTTTTGTTTGAGGTGAATAAATGAAAAAAAGAAATTTAATAATATCTATGGGTTTAATTTTTATTTTGGGATTTAGTCTAATAGGGTGTAATTTACAGGATGATTATGTTTTGACTGTAAAACAATCAGAAGATGAAACACCATCTTCAGAAAAGGTTGATGATATATTTGATTCAGATGACATTCAAGAATTAAAAGACAAATTAAGAGATACTCCATCTGAAATAGCAGATAAAATGGACGAGTTTGATGAAGACAAAGAAAGAATGATGAAAGAATTCGCAGATAAAGCTGATGAATTAACAGATAAATTAAATCAAGCCGATCTAGAAGGTAAAAGTGAAGACTTAAAGGATAAATTCGATGAAATAACAGACAAATTAGACGAACTTAAAGATAATGTTGATGAAGCTAAAGATAAAATTGAAGATAAAAAAGATGAGGACATTATTGATAAAACAGAGGTGACAGATTTAAAAGATCAATTTGAATTACAAATTGAAAATTTACAAAATGCACTTGATAGATTTGGAAAGAAATAAAAACATAAATGTTATGTTTTGGTAGTACATTTATATAAAACAGAGCTAATAATGAAAAACAGGGTATAAGAAAGTATATTTTATTTTCTTATACCCTTGTTTTTATAAGTATTTTAAAAAGTTAACAAGTAAATAGTACTAACTATAAGAGACTAAATTTTTATTATATATAAATAAGGATTAATTTTATTATGCCCCTATTTTATTTAATTCATACTTATTTTTGTGATTAATATTTTCTAAAACATTTAAATTTTTCTGAAAACCAACAATGAAAAAATTAAAATTAGGATATGTTTTAAATGCGTGTTGATATATGCAATAGGTAAA
>NZ_JAMQHY010000009.1:0-36288 GCF_023845705.1 Clostridium sp. ZBS15 | reverse complement strand
TTTGCTTATGCATATATCAATACTCTGCTAAAACATGGCTTAAAATTAGAATGTAGACAAAAATTAAATTTAAAAAGGCACTTGATTTTATCACTTTACTATGATAAAGTAATAAACAACAGAAGCGATTGAGGGGGATATTTATGAATAAATTATTTAAAAAATTATTAATAGTATCATGTGTTGCTGCTATTGGGGTGAATTTAGTAGCATGTAAAAGCAATAAACAAGAAAGTGTATCTAGCAAAGATGAGATAATAATAGGGATGGATGATACTTTTGTTCCAATGGGATTTAAAAATGGAAATGGAGAAACAGTAGGTTTTGACGTGGATCTTGCTAAGGCAGTAGGAGAAAAACTTAATAAAGAAGTTGAATTTCAATCAATTGATTGGAGTATGAAAGAATCAGAACTTAATAATGGAAATATAGATTTAATTTGGAATGGATACTCAATAACTGATGAAAGAAAAGAGAATGTAGAATTTTCTAAGGTTTATTTAAAGAATAGACAAGTTATTATAACATTAGCAGATTCTAAAATTAACAGTAAAAATGATTTAGCTAATGCTAAGGTAGGAGCCCAAAATCAATCAAGTGCGGTGGATGCTATAAAAGCATATGGTGATATGATAAGTAAGTTTTATGGTGGAAATGTAGTCACATTTGAAACTAATAATGATGCATTGATGGATTTAGAAGCAGGAAGAATAGATGCAGTTGTGGCTGATGAAATATTAGCTAAATATTATACAAATGAAAGAGGAAAAGAAAAGTATAAAATATTAAATGATGATTTTGGAGCAGAAGATTATGCTGTTGCAATAAAAAAAGGAGATACATCATTTGTTGAAGAATTTAATAATGCTTTAAATTCTGTAATAGAAGATGGTACAGGCACAAAAATATCAGAAAAATGGTTTGGTGAAGACATAATAGCTAAATAAAGAAGGAGGAGTCACCTTGAATTATATATTATCACTAATGCCTCAAATATTAGAAGGCTTAAAAGTTACATTAGAAGTTTTTGTATTGACATCAATATTATCTATTCCTCTTGGGGTTGTTGTAGCACTAGCTAGAACATCAAAATTTCTAATACTAAGAAAATTAACAGGCATATATGTGCTTATAATGAGAGGAACTCCATTACTATTACAAATAGTTATAATATTTTTTGGATTGCCAACTGTAGATATAACTTTTGATAGATTTACAGCAGCAATATTAGCATTTGTTTTAAATTATGCAGCGTATTTTGGAGAAATATTTAGAGCAGGAATGATATCAATTGATAGAGGTCAATATGAAGCGGCAGAAATGCTTGGATTAACACCTAAAGACACTTTTTTTAGAATAATATTACCACAAGCTATTAAAAGAGTTATTCCTCCAGTAGCTAATGAAATTACAACTTTAATAAAAGATACATCTTTAGTATATATAATAGGTTTAGATGAGTTGTTAAAAATAGCAAAGATAGCATCTAATAGGGATGTTACATTAATTCCATTAATATTAGCAGGAGTTGTCTATTTAATAGTCATAGGTATACTTAGTAAATTACTAGAGAAAGTAGAAAAGAAGTATGAATATTATAACTAGAGAGGACTGGTTTTAGATGCTAAGAATTAGTGATGTTGAAAAGAAATTTGGGAATACTGAAGTGCTAAAAGGAATCAATCTTAATATTGCACCAGGAGAAATACTAGTTATTGTTGGTCCGTCAGGCGGTGGAAAAACGACACTTCTTAGATGTGTTAATGCTTTAGAGCAGTGTGATAACGGAAAGATTGAAATTAATGGACGAGCAATTTGTGAAGATGGAAAATATGTTGATAAGAAAACTATGTCTGAGATAAGAAAAGATATAGGTCTAGTATTTCAAAACTTTAATTTATTTCCACATATGACTGTATTAGAAAACTTAATAGAAGCACCTAGAAAAGTACTTAAATTAAGCAAAGAAGATGCTATAAAGAAAGCAGAAGAAATTTTAGGCTTTTTAGGATTAGAAGAAAAAGCAAAAAATTATCCTTTTGAATTATCAGGAGGACAAAAACAAAGAGTTGCAATAGGAAGAGCTCTGGCATTAGAACCAAAAGTTATGTGTTTTGATGAACCGACTTCAGCATTGGATCCAGGACTTACAGAAGAGGTGGCAAATTTAATAAAAAGTTTAAGTGAAAACGGAATGGCAATGATGATAATAACTCATGATATGGAATTTGCAAAAAGAGTCTCAGATAGGATAGTTTCAATGGATAAAGGCAAACTTATAGATGGTTTAATATTTGAATAATAAAATAAATTCACTTGAAATATTATAGTTCATATGATATTATTAAGTAGTAATATAATTCAAGATTTAATCATGCGTACTATACATTACCTCTTTTTCAGAGATTGGTCTAGTATTAAGGTTATAATCTATGAAGAGGAGGATTTTATAATGGAAGATAAGAAAATACTTTGTAAAGATTGCGGTAACGAATTTGTGTTCACAGTTGGGGAACAAGAATTCTACAAAGAAAAAGGATTTGATAACGAACCAGTAAGATGTCCTGATTGTAGAAGAGCAAGAAAACAACAAAGAAACAACAGAAATTTTGACAGATAGTAGAAACTAACAGCTACTAAAAAATGATTTCAAATCATTTTTTAGTAGCTTTTTTAATGTTTATTTAAATAAAATAAAATGGGGGAAAAAATTGAAAATAATTATTGGAAAATTCAAATCTATAAAAAGATATATAAGCACTTTTTTTCTATGGGTTGTTGTTGCTGGAATTACGGGTCTATTAGGTGGTTTTATAGGTAGCTTTTTTCATCTTAGTGTTGAATATGCTACTAATTTTAGAATACAAAATGATTGGATAATATTTATGTTACCACTTGGTGGTACTCTTATAATATATTTGTATAAAGTATTCAAATTGGGAAGTGATATAGGGACAAATTTAGTCATAGATTCTATTCGAACAGATGGAAAAGTACCCTTTTCTATGTCTCCTCTTATATTTATAAGCACTGTAATAACTCATCTTTTTGGAGGATCAGCTGGTAGAGAGGGAGCAGCTTTGCAACTTGGAGGTAGTATTGGTTCACAAGTGGGAAAAATTTTGCATCTTGATGAAAAGGATATGCATTTAATTACTTTGTGCGGAATGAGTGGTGTTTTTTCTGCATTATTTGGGACACCATTAACAGCAACATTTTTTGCTATGGAAGTTATAAGTGTGGGGGTTATTTATTATTCTAGTTTTATTCCATGTATAGTTTCATCAATTGTTGCTTATAAAGTATCATTGTTTTTTGGCCTTGAACCAGTTCACTTTAATATAAACATTATTCCTAATATTTCAACAGAGAATATAATAAAAGTTGCAATTTTAGGTGCTTTATGTGCTTTAGTGAGTATTGTATTTTGTGAAACTCTACACAAAACTAATAAATCTTTAAGCAATATAATAAAAAATGACTATCTTAGAATAGTTTGTGGTGGCTTAGCTATAGTTTCACTTACATTTATTGTTGGATGTAGAGATTATAATGGAGCAGGAATGGATATTATAGCTAATGCAATTAATGGACAGGCAAAACCAGAAGCATTTATTTTAAAGATTATTTTTACGGCTATTACTATAAGTGTTGGGTACAAAGGCGGAGAAATTGTCCCTACATTCTTTATTGGTGCCACATTTGGATGTGTAGTAGGAAAATTAATTGGTTTAGATCCAGGATTTGGAGCTGCAATTGGACTTGTAGCATTATTTTGTGGCGTAGTTAATACTCTTATTACTTCTGTGATATTAAGTATAGAACTTTTTGGTTCTGGTGCCCTTATTTTATTTGCAGTTGCTTGTGGTGTTAGCTATATGTTATCAGGGTATTTTAGTCTTTATAGTAGCCAAAAAATAGTTTATTCAAAACTTAAAGCTGAATTTATAAATAGAAGTGCTGAGTGATAAAAATATTACTCAGCATTTTTTTATATGGAAAATTATAAAATTTACGAAAGAATGCATTGAACTTGGAATTATTTCTTTTGATATAGCAGATATATATATATATATATATAAATAGTTACAAGAGAATGCTATGAATTTAAAGAAGTCATTAAGATATGATATTGAAATAATAACTAAGTGTGGAATAAAGGTTTTGGCAACGGTCAGTAGATTCATTAAAGATGAAGTTAACTCAAGAAGATTGGTATAAAATATGGAGAAGTTCTACTCGAAAAAATGATTAACAAATATTCGTATAATAAAAAGCTAAAATATACGTAAAAAAGAGGGTGATTTATTAAAAATCAATCTTTTTTTTAAATAATATTCTCAAAAACAAAAATATGAGTTGGTTTTATACAATATAAGTTGACAATGATAATTTTAAATGGTAATCTTTAATTAATAACACGAAAGATAATATAAAGTTAATTAAAAATGTTCGTAATTATAACAATTAATAAAATTATAAATCTCAAATTAATATTTTGGAGGAATTTTTAATGTTAAATATTAAGAGTATATTCGTTGAAAAGAAAAGCGGATTTGATGTAGAAGCCCAAGGCTTATTAAGAGATTTTAAAGAAAATTTAGGAGTAGCTAATCTAGAAAGTGTAAGGCTTATAAATAAATATATTATTTCAGATATAAGTGAAGAGTACTATAAAAAAGCACTACATACTATTTTTTCAGAATTAACAGTTGATAATGTGTATGAATCAGAATTGCCTATTAATGAAGATGAAATAGCATTCGCAGTAGAATTTTTACCAGGACAATATGATCAGAGAGCAGATTCGGCTTCAGAATGTATATCATTATTGACTGAAGAAGATAAAGCTTATATAAAATCAGCTAAGATAATTATGTTAAAGGGAAATATTACGAAGGAAGAAATTTATAAAATAAAATTATATTATATAAACCCAGTCGATTCAAGAGAAGTGGATATAAATAGTAAAGACATTACATCAACTTCAAACATACCTAAAGATGTTCTTATATTAAATGGATTCATAGATAAAAATTTAGAAGAGTTACAAGAATTTCATTCAGATTATGGTCTTGCCATGAGTATTGAAGATCTTGTTATGATAAAAGACTATTTTAAAAAAGAAAATAGAGATCCATCAATCACTGAAATGAGGGTTATAGACACTTATTGGTCAGATCACTGTAGACATACTACATTTTCTACAATATTAGAAAATATAGAGTTTGAAGATAATAAATATACTTCACCAATTAAGAAAAGTTATGAAAATTATATAAAATCAAGAGAATACGTGTATGGAGAAAAAGAAAAAAATAAAACTCTTATGGACATTGCAGTTATAGCAATGAAAGAACTTAGAAAAAGGGGAAAACTTGATGATTTAGATATATCAGAAGAAATAAATGCATGTTCTATTAATGTAAAAGTTGAAACTGATAAGGGATTAGAAGATTATCTAGTTATGTTTAAAAATGAAACTCATAACCATCCCACTGAGATTGAACCTTTTGGTGGAGCGGCAACTTGTTTAGGTGGAGCAATAAGAGATCCATTATCAGGTAGAACATACGTGTATCAAGCTATGAGAGTTACAGGTGCAGCAGATCCAACACTTCCAATTGAAAAAACTTTAAAAGGAAAACTTCCTCAAAGAACTATTACTTTAGGAGCAGCTCACGGATACAGTTCTTATGGTAATCAAATAGGTCTTGCAACTGGGCAAGTTCAAGAAATTTATCATCCTAATTATGCAGCAAAGAGAATGGAAGTTGGAGCAGTTATTGCAGCTGCACCAAAAGAAAATGTTGTTCGTGAAGAACCAAGGTTAGGTGATGTAATTATCTTACTTGGTGGAAGAACAGGTAGAGATGGAGTTGGTGGAGCAACAGGGTCATCAAAAGAACATACAGTAGATTCACTTAGTGAATGTGGAGCCGAAGTTCAAAAAGGGAATGCTCCCACTGAAAGAAAAATTCAAAGATTATTTAGAAATTCAAAAGTAGCTAAGATGATTAAAAGATGTAATGACTTTGGAGCTGGTGGAGTATCAGTTGCTATTGGAGAATTATGCAGAGGACTAGATATAGATTTAGATAAAGTTACAAAGAAGTATGAAGGATTAGATGGAACAGAACTTGCAGTTTCAGAATCACAAGAAAGAATGGCTGTAGTTGTAACAAAAGAAAATGCAGATGAATTTATTAAACTTTCAAATGAAGAAAATTTAGAAGCAACATTAGTAGCACATGTTACAGATACTGATAAGCTTAGATTATTCTGGAGAGGTAAAAAAATAGTAGATTTAGATAGAAGCTTTTTAGATACAAATGGGGCAAGTCAAAAAGTATCTGTTAAAGTTAGTGGACCAACTGAGTATCCATATGAAATTTCAGATGTTAATGTAAAAGATACATGGATAAATAACTTAAAAGATTTAAATATAACATCTCAAAAAGGATTAGTTGAGAGATTTGACTCAACTATTGGAGCAGGAACAGTAATTATGCCTTTTGGCGGTAAATATGCAAATACACCAGCTGAAGGAATGGCAGCTAAAATTCCAGTTCTTGGTGGAGAAAGTAAAGATGCAACAATAATGACATTTGGATTTAATCCATACTTAGGTACTTGGAGTCAATATCATATGGCATATTACTCAGTAATAGAATCAATAACAAAACTTTCAGCTATGGGTGGAGATTATAAAAAAGCTAAATTAACTTTTCAAGAGTATTTTGAGAAATTAGGTAAGGATAAAACAAGATGGGGTAAACCATTTTCAGCACTGCTTGGAGCTTATGAAGCACAAATGCAACTTGGAATTGCAGCAATTGGAGGAAAAGATTCAATGTCAGGAAGCTTTGGAGATTTAGATGTACCTCCAACATTAGTTTCATTTGCTGTTGGAGTTGAAAAAGCTAGTAAAATAATGTCTCCAGAATTTAAGTGTGTAAATTCAAAATTAGTATTACTTAAAACTGAAAAGTTAGAAGATGGCACTATAGATATGAATAAGTTTAAAAAGAATTTAGAGGTTCTTTATAAATTAATAGGCGAAGAGAAAGTTATTTCAGCATCTGCAGTTAAATTTGGAGGGGTTTCTGAATGTTTAACTAAGATGTCACTGGGGAATAGAATAGGTGCTGAATTTAATAATTTAACTAAGGATGAATTATTTGGACTTAATTATGGAAGCTTATTATTAGAAGTTAAATCAGACATGGATATATTTAAGGAATTTAAAGAATGTTTATATAAAGAAGTAGGAAAAACAATAGAAGGTTCAGTGTTAATATCTAGAGAATATGACTTAGAACTAGATATTGAAAATTTGGAGGAAATATATGAAGAAAAATTAAGTAGTATATTTAAGATAAAAACTGAAGATATTTCAGGAAAGGTAGAAACTGTTTTATATGATAAAAAAGAAGTTTCAGCCCCAGCTATTAAATTAGCTAAACCAAGAGTCGTAATTCCAGTTTTCCCAGGAAATAATTGTGAATATGACTGTAGAAGAGCTTTTGAAAAAGAGGGTGCTAAAGTATCAGAAGTAATATTTAGAAACATTACAAAAGAAGCATTAGTAGAATCCATAGAAAGACTTAAATCTGAAATAGATAAATCTCAAATAATCATGATTCCAGGAGGTTTTTCAGCAGGAGATGAACCAGATGGATCAGGTAAGTTTATAGCAACTGTATTTAGAAATGAGAAGATTAAAGAATCAGTAATGGAATTATTAAAGAATAGAGACGGATTAGCATTAGGTATTTGTAATGGCTTCCAAGCTTTAATTAAGTTAGGATTGGTACCTTATGGAGAAATTATTGATATAAAAGAAGATATGCCTACATTAACTTACAACAATATAAATAGACATATGTCTTCAATAGTTAGAACAAAGATAGTTTCAAACAAATCACCTTGGTTTAATGAAGTAAAGGTAGGAGATATACATTCAATAGCAATTTCACATGGAGAAGGAAGATTTGTTGCACCAGAAAGTTTAATAAAAGAATTAATAGCTAATGGTCAAGTAGCAACTCAATATGTGGATCTTCAAGGCGATGTGGCACTTAATATGCCATACAATCCAAATGGATCAATGTATGGAATTGAAGGAATAACAAGCCTTGATGGAAGAGTACTTGGAAAAATGGCTCATTCAGAAAGAATAGGTGAAAATTTATATAAAAATATTCCAGGAAACTTTGATCAAAAGATATTTAGGTCAGGAGTTAATTATTTTAAATAAGAACGAAAGTTAAATATTTTAGTTGAATCATTTACTTAAGAAAAGGATATAAATTTGGCACTAATAAATGCAAATTAAAAATATTTTGAGCATTGAGTTAATGAAGATTATGAAATGCCCAGAATTTAAGAATTTAAGAATTTAAGAATCTAAGAATCTAAGAATCTAAGAATTTAAGAATTAGGAGGATTAACTATGAAGGTAGCAATATTTTTTGGAAGTAAATCAGATACAGAAGTTATGAAAGGAGCTGCTAATGCATTAAAGGAATTTAATGTTGATTATAAAGCATATATCCTTTCAGCACATAGAGTTCCAGAAAAATTAGAAGAAACTATAAAAATGGTTGAAAGTAAAGGCTGTGAAGTAATAATTGCTGGTGCAGGGCTTGCAGCACATTTGCCAGGAGTTATTGCATCAAAAACAATACTACCGGTAATCGGAGTTCCTATAAATGCAGCGCTTAATGGATTAGATGCATTACTTTCAATAGTGCAAATGCCAAAGTCAATTCCAGTTGCAACTGTTGGAATAAACAATAGTTATAATGCAGGAATGCTAGCGTTACAAATGTTAGCTTTAAAAGATGAGGATTTAAAAGAGAAATTAATTGAATTTAGAAATCATATGAAAAAGAATTTTATAGATGAAAATGGGGAAGGGGTAGAACTATAATGGAAAAATTAGAGATGTTATATGAAGGAAAAGCAAAACAAATATATGCAACAGATAAGGCAGATGAAGTAGTAATTTACTATAAAGATGATGCAACAGCATTTAATGGAGAAAAGAAAGGTCAAATTGCAGATAAAGGTGTAATGAATAATAAAATTACTTCAATCTTATTTGAACAATTAGAAAAACAAGGAATTAAAACTCACTTCATTAAGAAATTAAATGATAGAGAACAATTATGTAAAAAGGTTGAAATAGTTCCACTAGAAGTGATCGTAAGAAATGTTGCAGCTGGTAGCATGGCTAAAAGATTAGGCATTGAAGAAGGAACACCTCTTAAGACTACAGTATTTGAATTTTCTTATAAAGATGATGAATTAGGAGATCCATTAATTAATAGTTATCATGCAGTGGCAATTGGAGCTGCAACTTTTGAAGAAATAGACACCATTTTAGAGATGACAGCTAAAATTAATAACATATTAAAAGAAGCATTTGCAAAAGAAAATATTAACTTAATTGATTTTAAGATAGAATTTGGCAAATGCACAGATGGAACTATTGTTTTAGCAGATGAAATTTCACCTGATACATGTAGATTTTGGGATGCAACTACAGGAGAAAAATTAGATAAAGATAGATTTAGAAGAGATTTAGGTAATGTAGAAGATGCTTATATTGAAATCTTAAAGAGAATATCTAAATAATAGTTAATGAACAATGGCGATGAACTGTCAATTATCCATTAATTAAGTTAAGAAAGGAATATGTAGATGACGAATTCAGAGTTTGAATTAATTATGGATCCGAGCTTGGATAAATTTAAAGATGAATGTGGTGTTTTTGGAGTTTATACTAATAAGCCACTAGATGTTGCTTCCATGACTTATTATGGTCTTTATGCACTTCAACATAGAGGTCAAGAAAGTGCAGGAATTGCAGTAGCTGATGGAGAAAAAATAGAAATGCATAAGGGGCTAGGATTAATTACAGATGCATTTAAACATGAAGATTTAGAAAAGTTAAAAGGTCATATAGCTATAGGACATGTAAGATATTCAACAGCTGGTGGAAAAGGAATAGAAAATGCTCAACCAATACTTACTACTTCTAAAATAGGCTCAATTGCAATGGCTCATAATGGAAATTTAGTTAATGATGATGTTATAAGAGAATTACTTGAGGATGCTGGACAAATTTTTCATACATCAAGTGACTCTGAAGTAATAGCTTGTCTTATAGCAAGAAGTGCAAAAAAAGGTCTTACAAAGGCTGTAGTTGATGCAATATCTGCTATAAGAGGGTCATTTGCATTAACAATTATGTCAACAGATAAATTAATAGGGGCTAGAGATCCTCATGGAATCAGACCACTTTCACTTGGAAAGATTGATGAAGGATACGTATTAACATCAGAAAGTTGTGCTTTAGATGCAATAGGTGCAGAGCTTGTAAGAGATATTGAACCTGGGGAAATTGTTATTATAGATGAAGAAGGAATTCATTCTTATAAATATTCTGAAAATACAGTATGTCAAACTTGTGCTTTTGAATATATTTATTTTGCAAGACCTGATTCTAAAATTGATGGACTAGAGGTTCATACTTCAAGAGTTAGAGCAGGAGAACAATTATATAAAGAACATCCTATAGATGCTGATTTAGTAATTGCAGTTCCAGATTCAGGAATTCCAGCGGCTATAGGATATGCTAAAGCTTCAGGAATTCCTTATGATACAGGATTTATTAAAAATAGATATGTAGGAAGAACATTTATATCACCTTCTCAAGAAATTAGGGAAAGAGCAGTTGCTGTTAAATTAAATCCACTAAAAGTAAATATTGAAGGCAAAAGGGTAATTTTAATTGATGATTCTATTGTAAGAGGAACAACTTCGAAGCATTTGATAGAATCACTTAAGCATGCTGGAGTTAAGGAAATAAGCTTTTTAATAGCATCACCAAGCGTTAAATATCCATGTCATTTTGGTATAGATACACCATATCGAAGTGAACTTATTGCAGCTAATAATTCAGTAGAAGAAATAAAAGATATTATTGGAGCTGATTACTTAGGATACTTAAGTGAAGATGGTGTAAAAGAAAGTTGCAAAGGTAAAGAAGGATTTTGTATGGGATGCTTTAATGGAATTTATCCAGTAGCTACACCAATTGAAACACCAAATCAGTTTGAAAGGTAGGATTAAATATGATTACTTACAAAGAAGCAGGAGTTAATATAGAAGAAGGTTATAGATCAGTAAAGTTAATAAAAGAATATGCAGCTAAGACTATGAGTGAATATGTATTAAATGGTCTTGGAAGTTTTGCAGGTATGGTTGAACTTCCATCAGGATATGAAAAACCAGTGCTAGTTTCAGGAACAGATGGTGTTGGAACAAAATTAGAAATAGCATTTAAAAATAAAAAATATGATACTGTTGGAATTGACTGTGTTGCTATGTGTGTAAATGATATTTTATGTCATGGAGCAAAGCCATTATTTTTCTTAGATTATATTGCTTGTGGAAGACTTGAAGCAGAAGTGGCTTCTGATTTAGTTAAAGGAATTTCAGATGGATGTATTCAATCTGATTGTGCTTTAATTGGTGGAGAAACAGCAGAAATGCCAGGATTTTATGATGAAGGCGAATATGATATGGCAGGTTTTGCAGTAGGAATAGTTGATAAAGATAAGATAATAAATGGTAGCAATATTAAAGAAGGAGATAAACTAATTGGAATTGCATCTTCTGGAATACATTCTAATGGGTACTCATTAGTAAGAAAGATTTTCACAGATTTAAATGAAGATTTTAATGGTGAGGAAGTTTGGAAAACATTAATTACTCCAACTAAGATTTATGTTAAGCCCATACTTAGTTTACTTGAAAACTTTGATATTAAAGGTATGGCACATGTAACTGGTGGAGGATTTATTGAAAATGTTCCAAGAATGTTTAATGGTAGAGAATTAACTGCTGTAATTAATAAAAATTCATATCCCCTTCCAAATATATTTGAAAGAATCATTGAAAAAGGTGTAGATAAAGAACATATGTATAATACTTTTAATATGGGTATTGGATTTGTTCTTGCAGTAAATGAAAAAGATGTTGACCCTATAATAAAAGATTTAATCGCATTGGGCGAAAAAGCTTATGAAATAGGTCATGTAACATCTGGAGGTGAAGGTGTTTGTTTAAAATAGCAGTTTTAGTTTCAGGTGGTGGAACAGACCTTCAATCTATAATAGATTCAGTGGAAAATAAAGAAATAGAATGTAGCATAGAAATGGTCATTGGAAGTAAAGATGGAATATATGCATTAGAAAGAGCTAAGAATCATAATATACCTACTTATGTTGTAAGCAAAAAAGATTATAAGGATAAATCTTCAGAGAAAATTTTAGAATTAACTAAAGGAAAAGTTGATTTGATTGTTCTTGCAGGATATTTATCAATATTAGATGGAGATATATTAAAAGAATTTAATAACAAAATAATTAATATTCATCCATCGTTAATTCCAGCTTTTTGTGGACCCGGAATGTATGGGTTAAAAGTTCATGAGGCAGTTATAAAAAGTGGAGTTAAATTTTCAGGATGCACAGTTCATTTTGTAAATTCTGAAGTTGATGGAGGTGCAATATTACTTCAAGATATTGTACCAGTTTATTTTGAAGATGATTCTGAAAGTATTCAAAAGAGAATATTAGAAAAAGAACATATATTATTGCCAAAAGCAATTAAGTTAATTAGTGAATGTAAAGTTGAAATTGTTAATGGTAGAACAAAGGTAATTGACAAGTGACAATGGACAATTGTCAATGAAAGACGAAATTACTACGTAATTTCTAAGAATATATGAGTTCTATAATAAATAAAAAATAAATCTGTTACAGTTACAATTATGAGTTGATAGTTAAGATAAATATAATTAAAAAAATTCTGCAAGAAAAGTATGAGTCAAAATTTTACATTTGGATACTCAAACTTTTTAATTAATTATCAACTGTCAATTGCAACTGAAGAGGGAGGTCTTTTCATGAAAAAGAGAGCTTTAATAAGTGTTTTTAATAAAGATGGAGTTTTAGATTTCGCCAAGTTTTTAGTTTCTAAAGATGTTGAGATAGTATCAACTGGTGGTACTTACAAATACTTAAAAGAAAATGGTATTGATGTAATTGAAATTAATGAAGTTACTAATTTTCCAGAAATGCTAGATGGTAGAGTTAAAACATTACATCCTTTAGTTCATGCTGGTATTCTTGCAATAAGAGACAATAAAGAACATATGAAAGTATTAGAAGAAAGAGAAATTCATACAATAGATTATGTTGTAGTTAATCTTTATCCATTTTTTGAAAAAGTGAAAGAAAATTTAACTTTCGAAGAAAAAGTTGAATTTATAGATATTGGTGGTCCTACAATGCTTAGAGCTGCAGCTAAAAACTTTCAAGATGTAACTGTAATTTCAAACATAGATGATTATGAAGTTGTTAAAAATGAAATAGAAAATGATGGGCAAGTATCTTTAAAGACAAAGAAAAAGTTAGCAGGTAAAGTATTTAATCTTATGAGTGCATATGATGGTGCTATTGCAAACTTTATGTTAGCTGATGAAGAAGAATATCCTGAGTATCTTTCAGTTTCATATAAGAAAATGCAAAACTTAAGATATGGTGAAAATTCTCACCAAAGTGCTGCTGTTTATTCATCAACAATGGTTCAAGGAGCTATGAATACTTTTGAAACTTTAAATGGTAAGGAACTATCATACAATAATTTTAAAGATGTTGATATAGCATGGAAATGTGCCAATGAATTTGAAAAGCCAGCATGCTGTGCATTAAAACATAATACACCATGTGGGGTAGCAACTGGTGAAAATTCTTATGAAGCTTATATGAAAGCATATGAAGTAGATCCAACTTCAATATTTGGTGGAATTATTGGATTTAATAGAAAAGTGGATAAGAAAACAGCAGAAGAAATGGTGAAAATATTCTTAGAGGTTATAGCAGCACCTGATTATGATGAGGATGCTTTGGAGGTATTAAAAACTAAGAAGAATTTAAGGGTACTTAAGTTCCACAATACTCCAAAGGCTGAGAAGTGCATGGTAACAGTTGATGGAGCAATATTAGTGCAAGATGAAGATAATAAACTTATTGATGAAATTAAAGTAGTAACTGAAAAGAAACCAAGTGATGAAGAAATGGAAGACTTATTATTTGGAATGAAGGTAGTTAAATATGTTAAATCTAATGCAATTGTTGTTGCACATAATGGAATTGCATTAGGTATTGGAGGAGGTCAAGTAAATAGAATTTGGCCAACAGAAGATGCATTAAGAAGAGGTAAAGGAGCTACAATATTAGCTTCAGATGCTTTCTTCCCATTTAGAGATGTTGTTGACAAAGCAGCTGAAGGTGGAATTAAAGCAATAATTCAACCAGGTGGTTCTATGAGAGATCAAGAGTCTATAGATGCTTGCAATGAACATGGAATAGCAATGGTATTTACAGGATTCAGACACTTTAAGCATTAGACTATATTTTAAAATTGGATTGATATTGTAGTATAAAGCTCATGGACTGAGAAATTTACTTTAAGAACTCTAGAACAAAGCTTAGTCCAATTAATGCATGCTCCAATCAAAGATTGCGACAAGCAGATAATTTGACAAATCTTTATTAAGAGTTCTAAAAAGTAAATTTCAATGCCAATTCGCAATTATACTACAATATCAATTGTTATAAAGAAGAGTCAAATATGATTTGGAGTTTGGAGGAAGATTATATGAAGCTACTTTTAATTGGATCTGGTGGAAGAGAGCATGCTTTAGCTTGGAAGCTTGGAAAAAGTCAAAAGGTTGAAAAAATATTTGTAGCACCAGGTAATGGCGGCACTGCAACTCAGGATAAATGTGAAAATATAAATATAACTGATATAGATGAATTAATAGCTTTTGCTAAAAAAGAATCTATTGATATAACAATAGTAGGACCAGAAGATCCATTGACTAAAGGAATAGTTGATGAATTTAAGAAAGAAAACTTAAAGATTTTTGGACCAGCTAAAGATGGAGCAATGCTTGAAGGTAGCAAAAGTTTTTCAAAAGATTTTATGAAAAAGTATGGTGTAAAAACAGCAGAATACGCTACATTCACAAGTGCCCATAAAGCATTAGAATATTTAGAAATTTGCAATTATCCAACTGTTGTAAAAGCAGATGGTCTTGCAGCAGGAAAAGGTGTTATAATCTGTGAAAACAAAGAAGAAGCAATAGGTGCTGTTAATACGTGTATGGTAGATGATGCATTTAATGGTGCAGGGCAAAAGATTGTTATTGAAGAATTTTTAGAAGGCGTTGAAGCTTCTATACTTTCAATAACTGATGGGAAAACTATAATTCCATTTTTATCAGCTAAAGATCATAAGCAAATATTTGATGATGGAAAAGGACCTAATACTGGTGGAATGGGAGTTTTAGCGCCTAATCCTTATGTAACAGAAGAAGTTTTATTAGATTTTAAAGAAAACATAATGAATAAAACATTAGTTGGAATAAAAGAAGAAGGCTTTGACTTTAAGGGGATTATATTCTTTGGTCTTATGATAACTAAAAAAGGAACATATCTTTTAGAATATAATGTTAGAATGGGTGATCCAGAAACTCAATCAGTTCTTTATTTAATGGAAAGTGATCTTTTAGAAGTAATTGAAGCAGCATTAAATGAAGAATTAGATAAAGCTCAGATTAAGTGGAATAAAGGGGTATGTATAAATGTAGTTTTAGCCTCTAATGGATATCCTAATAAATTCAATAAAGGGTATGAAATAAATATAGATGAAAAAGTTAAGGATAAGGTATTCTTAGCCGGAGCAAAATACCAAGATGGAATCTTAAAGACAAGTGGTGGTAGAGTTTTATCAGTTATTGGATGCGGAGAAAATGTTGAAGAAGCTAGAAAAGAAGCTTATTTAAGTATTAATAAAGTTACATTTAAAGGGGCATATTGTAGAAAAGATATAGGAATTTATAAGTAAATATTAGTTTGAAATCTATAGGATATATTATTTTATAAGTATGATTATAGTAGATTTAAATAATAAAAAACAACCAAAATGTAAGGTTAATTTGCAAATATTATAATGTGGTTTATAATTAAAGTAAAAGAATATAACAGTATATTGAGGTGGAGAAATGATGAGAGGTTTGTTAGATCCAAAGATAGATTTTATATTTAAAAATATTTTTGGTGCAGAAAAGAATTCTAAAATACTTATATCCTTTTTAAACTCAGTTCTTAAGTCTAAAGACATTATAAAAAATGTTGAAATAAAAAATACTGATATAGAAAAAGCTTTTGTTGAAGATAAATTTTCAAGACTTGATGTTAAAGCTACTACAAATAATAATGAAATAATTAATATAGAGATTCAGCTTAAGAATGAATATAACATGGTAAAGAGAAGTCTATATTATTGGAGCAAGCTTTATGAGGAACAACTTAATGAAGGTGATGATTATTCTGAACTTAAAAGAACAGTTTGTATCAATATATTAAACTTTAAATATTTGAAAAATGACAGATTTCATAATGGATATAGACTTAAAGAAATAAGTACAAATGAGGAGCTTACAGATACACAGGAAATCCATTTTATAGAAATTCCAAAGTTAAATGATGATTGCGATGAAAAAGATTTATTAGTTGCATGGACTGAATTTTTAAAGGATCCAGAAAGTGAAAAAGTTAGATCTTTGGAGATGAATATTGAGGAAATAAGAGCAGCTAAAGATGAACTTGTTAAAATTAGTAATGATAGTAAACAAAGGGAACTCTATGATATGCGTTCAAAAATATTAAGAGATAAAGTAAGTGCCTTAAATAAGGCTAAAAAAGATGGGAAACTTGAAGTTGCTAAAAATATGCTTTTAAATGGAATAGATGTTGAAAGTGTAAAAAAGATGACTGGATTAAATGAGGATGATTTAAAAGGTATAAATTTACTGTAGAAAATATGTATTATGAGTAGTGATGTAAAATGAGATATATTAATTATAGAAAGTTTATTTAGGCTTTGATAATGATCAAGAAAAGGTTACAACAGGATTTTGTTGTAACCTTTATTTTTAGTGTCAATAGTTGTTATTTACAATCGTATTGAACAAGTTTTTCTTTAAATAAATCACAAAATTCAGAAAAGCAATCAGGTAAGAAATTAGGGTTAGTTAAACTTAAATCTTTAGCATAGTCTTTCATTTTATCTATAAAAGGCAAGAAATTACAATTATTATTTCCATCAGGAATGAAAGAAGGAACATCAAATCCCTCATCTTTCATTACATCAATAAGTGTAACATAATATAAACTCATATCAGAACCATTACCACCTAAAGTTTCCACATATCCAAATTCAGAGCAAGCATTTTTAAAAGCATCATAGGCTTTTTTAGTATTAATTACAGCTTCATTTTTCTCATTTATTTCTATATCATCACTAGATGCTAAATTTTTAGTATTATTTTCATTTGGAATTCTATTTAATATTGTTTGTTTAACAAGGTCATTATCAGTTATATTAAGTCTTTTATGATAATTATTGTCATATATTTTGTCCATAAAAACTCTCCTTTAAAAAGTACATTATAAATACTATAATCGAAAAGGAAATAAAAAACTTAATAGTAATAAATAAACATTGATTGGGGTTTATAATATACATTTAGAAAACATTAATTATGAGTAGTGATGTAGTTTAAGATGGATTAATTATAGAAAGTTTATTTAAACTTTGATAATGATTAAGAAAAGGTTACAACAGGATTTTGTTGTAACCTTTATTTTTGTGTTAATAGTTATTATTTGCAATCATATTGAATAAGCTTTTCTTTAAATAAATCACAAAAATCTAAAAATTCATCTGTAAGAGGACTTCCACCTACTTCATGAAAATTTGGATCAGTCATTAAGTTTTTAGCATATTCTTTCATTTTGTCTATGAATGGAAGAAAAGCAGTAGTATTATTTGGAGTGAAATCTGGTACATCTATTCCATCATCTTTCATAATATCTTTTATTATAACATATTGTAAAGACATATCACCCAATTCCCCTTTGTTAGCCTCCAAAAAAGCATCATGAGCTTTTTTGGTATTAATAATATCAAAATTAGTTTCATTAATTTCAATTGAATCAGTAGTATTATTAACAGTACTTTTATTATCTGAAGCATATAAATCATTTTTATAAAAATCAGAATTAATTATATTTTTGTAGTTTAAATTATTATTTATTTCCATAATAATCTCCTTTAATACAAAGTAATTTATAAATATATAATCGAAAAGGAAATAAAAAACTTAATAGTAATAAATAAACATTGATTGGGGTTTATAATATACATTTAGAAAACATTAATTATGAGTAGTGATGTAGTTTGAGACTGATTAATTATAGAAAGTTTATTTAAACTTTGATAATGATTAAGAAAAGGTTACAACAGGATTTTGTTGTAACCTTTATTTTTTAGTACCAATATGCATTATTTGCAATCATATTGAATAAGTTTTTTTTTATATAAATCACAAAAATCTAAAAATTCATCTGTAAGGGGCATTGCTCCTACTTGATGATAATTTGGATCAGTCATTAGATTTTTAGCATACTCTTTCATTTTATCTATAAATGGAAGAAAGGCAGTTGTATTATTGGGAGTAAAGTCTGGTACATCTATCCCATCATCTTTCATCATATCTTTTATTATGGCATATAGAACTGAGTTATCACCAACTTCTCCTTTGTTAGCCTCTTTAAATGCATCGTAAGCTTTTTTAGTATTAATAACATTAAAATCAGTTTCATTAATTTCAATTGAATCAGTAGTATTGTTAACAGTACTTTTATTATCTGAAGTAGATAAATCATTTTTATAAAAATCAGAATTAATTATATTTTTGTAGTTTAAATTGTTGTTTATTTCCATAATAATCTCCTTTAATACAAAGTAATTTATAAATATATAATCGAAAAGGAAATAAAAAACTTAATAGTAATAAATAAACATTGATTGGGGTTTATAATATACATTTAAAAAACATTAATTATGAGTAGTGATGTAGTTTGAGACGAATTAATTATAGAAAGTTTATTTAAATTCTGATAATGATTAAGAAAAGGTTACAACAGGATTTTGTTGTAACCTTTATTTTTAGTGCCAATACTTATTATTTGCAATCGTATTGAATAAGTTTTTCTTTAAATAAATCACAAAATTCAGAAAAGCAATCAGGTAAGAAGTTAGGGTTAGTTAAACTTAAATCCTTAGCATACTGTTTTATTTTATCTATAAAGGGCAAGAAATTACGATTATTAGTTCCATCAGGAATGAAAGAAGGAACATCAATTCCTTCATTTTCTATAACGCAAAGTAATGTATTATAATATAAACTCATATCTGAACCATTTCCACCTAAAGTTTCCACATATCCAAATTCAGAACAAGCATCTTTAAACGCATCATAGGCTTTTTTAGTATTAATTACATTTTCACTTTTCTCATTTATTTCTATATTATCACTAGATGCTAAATTTTTACTATTAGTTTCATTTGGAATTCTATTTAATATTGTTTGTTTAACAAGATCATTTTCAGTTATATTAAGTTTTTTATGGTAATTATTATCATAAATTTTGTACATAAAAATTCTCCTTTTGTGATTAAATCATAATTATATATTCGTACAAAAAACATATAAATTTACATTTATGTAATATTTAAATAATTAGCAGAGATAAAATGAAAAAATCGACTGCATATTTTTTTATTAGTAGTATGTATGTAATGTAGTTAATATTTCTAAAAATATTAAAAATAATATAAATTATTAAACTATATTACTATTAAAGATAAAATAATTAAAGCAAACCTTATTTTTAACTACACACTGGTCAGACCAGTGCGTAGCTAATATTATTTTTTATTTACATTAAATTACTTAATTATAATACCTAAAATGGTAATTGACCATTTAATACTAAGTAATTACTATAAGTATGTAAATAAATGTTTTGGCTAGCCTTTGCAAAATTGCTTATAGGAGATTAAATATGGAAAAGTTATTTTTGAAGAAATTTTTAGAATGTATATTCTCAGACACATTTGAAGTACAGTTTTGGGATGGAACGACTGAAAAATTTGGTGAAGGAGATATAAAGTTCAAAATAATAATAAATGAACGTTTACCAAAAAGTAATATTTTAAAAGATCCTTTCTTAACTTTTGGTGAAGCATATATGAATAATATTATAGATTTCAAAGGAAATATTCAAGAAATTATAGAATCTGCTTATAAGAATAAAAATAGTTTTTTAAATAAGTCATCATTATTTGAAAAATTATATAAAGTTAAGCCAAATTCTATAAAAAATAGTAAAGAAGACATAAAATATCATTATGATTTAGGTAATGATTTTTATAAATTATGGTTAGACAAAACCATGAGTTATTCTTGTGCTTATTTTAAATCTTCTAAAGATTCCCTATATGAAGCACAATTAAATAAGGTTGATCATATATTAAGAAAATTAAATTTACATCCAGGAGAGAAATTATTAGATATAGGTTGTGGTTGGGGAGAACTTATAATAACTGCTGCAAAAAAATATGGTGTTAAGGCGCTTGGAATAACTTTAAGTGAAGAACAATTTTCCAAAGTAAATGAAAGAATAAAAGAAAATAATCTTGAAAATCAAGTAGAAGTTAGACTGATGGATTATAGAGAATTATTAAAAACAGGTGAAAAATTTAATAGGATTTGTAGTGTAGGTATGCTAGAGCATGTTGGTAGAAAAAACATACCTGTTTATATGGAAACTATAAATAATTTATTAGAAGAAAACGGGGTATCTTTACTTCACTGTATAACTGATCAAACTGAAGGCGAAGCAAATCAATGGATAAAAAAATACATATTTCCAGGAGGATACATACCATCAATTAGAGAGCTAGTTTATAATATGGCAGAAGAAGATTTACATTTAGTAGATTTAGAAAGTTTAAGATTACATTATGGTAAAACATTAGAATGTTGGGCTAAAAGTTTTGAAGATAATTTAGATAAAATTAAGGAAATGGGATTTGATGATAAATTTATTAGAATGTGGAGATTATATTTAAATTCTTGTGCAGCTTCATTTAATTATGGAGTAATAGATTTACATCAATTTTTATTTACAAAAGGATTAAATAATGAATTACCAATGACAAGAAAATATTTATATACCGAATAACTTAGAAAAATATTAATATCTTAAAATTATATTTTAGATATTAATATTTTTATATTTAAGAATACTATATGTTTGGTCCGTGGTTTTCTGAAAAGCTTTGAGTTAAACTATACCAATCTCGGAGATGTGAGTTCAGAAGAATATAAAGAACAGAAGGAAATTATTACAGAGAAAGCAATAGAAAAGTCTAATTAGTTTAAAATTATGTTTTTAAATTGATAATTGTACTTTTAATATAATGAATATTGAAAGAGTTGCATCAAAACAATTTTGATACACATTGGTAAATGAAAAAAAGGAATTCAATCTAAATAAGAATTGAATTCCTTTTTTATGCATATTAATATTATTTCCATAAATTGATGCAAAATATAATGCATAAATTAAGAAACAACTAAAAATGAGTTCTTTCGAAATGATTTGAAAATCATTTCGAAAGAACTGCATACTTTTTTTTATTAGTAATATGTATGTAATGTAGTTAATATTTCTAAAAAATATTAAAAATAATATAAATTATTAATAAGTGATGCTTTATGATGATTTTTATATATGAATAAATAAAACATGGGGAGTAATTGAACTTAGGAATTCTAAAATGAGTACAGTTCAGTTATTTTGTGTGTTCTAAATATAAAACACTAACTTATTAATATAAAAATTTAAGGAGTTGAAGGTATGTCAGATAAAAATTATGAATTGGGCACTGAAGAAAGACAAGGTTGGATGGACAATTACTTTTTTAGACCTAGAGGAATTGGATTTACTGAAAATGGTACTGTACCTTTAGATAGTGCAGAAATGAGTGCTTATAATATTGCTAAGTCATGCTATCAAATATATCCTGAAGTTTTTAATTTAAATTATATCTCAGAGGTAACTAAAGTAGAGAAAGAAGAAATAAAAAAGAGAATTAGAAGAATGTATGATGAGCATTTGATTATGTTTGTTATGAATCCAGCTACCCAAGTTTATGGTTGGGGGCTTTATTATTGGGTAGTTAAACTAAAAGAAGGTACTACTAAGGAACAAAAGGCAGTTCTTTCTAAATGGTTCCAAGATAAAGATGACATATGTACAGGATATGAAACAGATGGTGAATTTGATTTCTTTAATGGAAATCATATGAGAGTATTGGATAATTTATTGAGTGATGTAATAGCTCCATGGAAGGAAAATGAATATGTTGACTACGTACATTTATGTCCTATAAGAAGAGACGTAAGAGAATCAAATGTGAATATGTGGGATGTTAAAGGTGATGGATATAGAAAACATGTATGGGGAAAAGATCAGATAAAAAAATTATTTGAAGTTCAAGATAAAATAGATGAAATAGATTTTGCAATAATAGATGCTATAAATAGTACAGAATCAATTGGTGATATGTTAGATTATGATGTTTTAGCACAGTTATCAGGATTAGATAGTGAAACTATGAAAAAAGATTTGATTAAAATAGTTGATGATAAGAGAATAATACTTCCAATGATTTATTTAAACTTTAGAGCTTTAGGTTTAAGCATGAAGATGTATTTGATAAGATTATTCCAAATAATACCTAGTGCTAGAAAGGCTGAAATTGTTGATGAATTATCAGAAATACCAGAATTAAATAATGTATTAGAATTTAGCGATTCTTTATATGACATAATGGTTGCTGCTTATAATGAATTAACTGATTTAGATAAAATAAGAGACATATTAGATGGATATGGAGAGATTGAAGAAATTAAGGAAGCTGATACTAAAAGGCAATATAGAAGATGGGTATGTCGTTTAGATGATGAAAATGGATATTGGGAAGAATGTGTATTTACAGATGATTTCCTTCAAGATAGAACACAATATAATACAGTAAGATGCTGTAATAGTGTAGAGGAGGAGAAATAAATGAAGGTTGAATTTGCTCGTGATTATGTAGTTAATAACTTAAAGTATGCGTTGAATCCTAAATCAATAGCTGTTGTAGGTGCTAGTAGATATGATACTAAAGTTGGATATAAGGTAATTCAAGGATTAAATAATTGGGGATATAAAGGCAAAATATATCCAGTAAATCCTAGAGCTGATTATGTATGTAACTTAAAAGCTTATAAGAGAGTAATTGATATTCCAGATGAAATAGATTTAGTTTTTATAGCAGTTCCAGCTCATATTGTAAAAATGATACTTAAACAATGCGTTGAGAAGAAAGTCAAAATAGTTGTTATAGCAACTAGTGCATTCAAGGAAATTGGAAGAGGAGAACTTCAAAATGAATTAACTCAATATTGTAGAGATAATGAACTACCATTGATAGGTCCAAATCTTGTTGGAATGGGAAGTCCTTATTTGAATTTTAATTGTGGATTTATACCGTATTTACCAATCAAGGGGCCAGTGGCTATGATTTCACAATCAGGTGCTAACCTTTTAGCAGCGCTTGGAACCTCTCAAAGTGACCACTTTGGAATGAGCTTCTTTGTTGGTCTTGGTAATAAAGCTGATGTAGATTTTTGTGAATTTATAAGTTATGCAGGAATAGATGAAAATACTAAATGTTTATCAGTATATATTGAAGGATTAGATAGTCCAGAAGCATTTATAGATGTATGTAAGAAGTTTAATCATAAAAAACCAATAGTTACAATAAAAGTTGGTGGATCTAAGATAGGAGTTAAAGCAGCTTTTGCACATACTGCATCTGAAAATGAAGGAACTGATGATGCATATTATGATAAAATATTTGAAGAAGCAGGCGCAATAAGGGCAACAACATGGCAAGAATTTCTAGATATTTCTTTAGCACTTGGAAGTGAGCCTTCATTAAAAGGTGAAAACGTTGTTATGATAACTAATGGGGGAGGATCTGGATTATTAAGTTGTGACCATTTTGAAAGATGTGGAATGCCACTTAAAGAATTAAAGGAAATATCACCAGGGCTTGGAGAAAGAATTAAGGCTTATATGCCTATGTTTGGATCACCATTAAATCCAGTAGATATTTCAGGAACAGCATCTCCAATACAATATAAAGGTGCATTTACACAGGCTATGAGAGATCCAAATGTAAATGGCGTTTTAGGATCAATTTGTCCAACAGCAGTAACAGATGTTGATGCCGTAGTTGATATTGTAATAGAACTTCATGAGACATATAAGCACTTAAATAAACCATTTATTATGGAATGTCAAGGTGGAGAAGAGTGTCATAGAGCAATAATGAAATTAAGAGATCATGGGATACCAGCATATCCAACAGCAGAACAATCAGTAAATGCTATGTTGGCATTATGGAAATATGGAAAAATTAAAGGGGATATTTAATGTAGATACTGCTTTTGTAGAGTGTTAATATATGCATAAGCAAAGTGAACTAAGAAATTGAATTTAGGAACACTAAAATGAGTACAGTTCCATCTTAATAAATGAAGTTGAAAGAATAATTTTCGTTAGAGAAAGTAAAATTATTGTTATGATAAGAAATAGTAGTTTCATGTGGACTACTATTTTTTTGAGTTATAAATATATTTTATGAACTTTTAGGTATATTAATTAAAACACATAATTGTATATATTTTTTTAAAAATGGAATATTAAAAATGAGGTGATTTTAAGCATATATGTTAAAGCAAAATGGTAAAGATACAGTTTTAATTGATGCAGATGAAATAGCAAGGGGAAATACAAAAAATACTACTGCAAAGATAACATCTCAACATGACTTAATTTACCATAAATTAATATCTGAATTTGGAGAAGAAAATGCTAGGCAATACCCAATGGCAAATGAATTTGCTATAAAAAAGTATAAAGAAATTATTGAAGAAAGAAAAATAGAATGTGACTTTGAAGAAAAACCAGCATATAATATTATTTTTATTGTGAAAAAACAACATTATGATATTATTTTTATTGCGGAAAAAACAATATTATGATATTGTTTTATTATGTTTTTTAACAATATGACAAATATAAGGGGGCAAAATGAAAAGATTAATAGAGAAATGGAATAATATAAGTTTAGTTAAAAGAATAATATTAGGTCTAATATTAGGAATAATAATTGCATTAACAATTCCAAATTTAGGGGCGCCAATATCAATATTGGGATCATTATTTGTAGGTGCATTAAAGGCAATAGCTCCATTATTAGTATTTTTCTTAGTAATGGCTGCACTTTCTCAGTATAAAGAAGGTAAAAAGACTAATATGAAGTCAGTTATATTACTATATCTTTTAGGAACACTTTCAGCAGGAGTAGTTGGAGTTATTGGTAGTTTTCTATTCCCTATTAAATTAGTTCTTACAACAAGTGTAGAAAACTTAACACCACCAAGTGGAGTAGGAGAAGTATTAAATAATTTATTAATGAGTATAGTATCTAATCCAGTTAATGCACTTTCTAATGCTAATTATATAGGAATATTATTTTGGGCAGTAATTTTAGGTCTTGCTCTAAAAAATGCTAATGAAGGTTCTAAGGAAGTTATAGTAAATATTTCAGATGCTATATCACAAGTAGTAAGATGGATAATTAATTTAGCTCCATTTGGAATAATGGGACTTGTATTTGATAGCATATCTAAGCAAGGGATAGAATCATTACTTAAATACGGACAATTGATATTAGTATTAGTTGGATGTATGGCATTTTTTGCTTTAGTGGTAAACCCAATAATAACTTTTATAGCAATACGTAAAAATCCATATCCCCTTGTTATTAAATGCTTAAAAGATAGTGGGATTACAGCATTTTTCACTCGTAGTTCAGCGGCTAATATACCTGTAAATATGA
This sequence comes from Clostridium sp. ZBS15, assembly GCF_023845705.1. Lineage (NCBI taxonomy): Bacteria > Bacillati > Bacillota > Clostridia > Eubacteriales > Clostridiaceae > Clostridium > Clostridium sp. ZBS15. Next base: position 10,269 of record NZ_JAMQHY010000009.1, on the reverse strand, counting down.
AATTATGTAAGGAGCTTGGACTAAACGAAGATACATATTCAATTTCTATACCGCTTGGAGCAACTATAAATATGGGAGGCGCTGCTATAACTATATCAGTATTAGCACTTGCTGCAACTAATACTCTAGGTATAACAGTAGATATTGGAACCACTATAATACTTACTTTATTATCAGCTGTCAGTGCATGTGGAACTTCAGGAGTAGCAGGAGGATCATTATTATTAGTACCACTTGCTTGTAGTTTATTTGGTATTCCAAATGATATTGCTATGCAGGTAGTTGGTGTTGGATTTGTAATTGGAGTTATACAAGATTCTTGTGAAACTGCACTTAATTCTTCAACAGATGTACTTTACACTGCAGTAGCTGACTTTGTACAAAAACATAAGTTAAAATCATAATAATAGTTTAGTTAACTAATAAAAGTTTATTTTAGTAGAACTCTTACTTGTATTAAATATACAGGTGAGAGTTTTTTATGTTAGGTTATTATAAATAGTTTAATAATTTTATATGCCTGACATCAACAATGAAACCAACCACAATGAACTGCCCCCTGTCAAGTAGACATGGGGCAGTTCACAATACTAATGCAAGTATTGTCGTGGATTATTTTATTCTAGCTTATATTTTTTATTATTTATAATGAGATATATCGCCATACAATAATATTTTAGATATCCCATCATCAATACATATTTTGGAAAGACTAGCTGGTTCTATATCTGAATTATTACCAATATCACATATATTTTGATTCTTAAAATATGACATGATAACTTTTAAAGTAATTCGATGTGTTACAATGGCCACATTTTTACCTTGATTTAAATTAATAATATTCTCAATTGTAGGTATAACTCTATTTTTTAATTTTTCATAGGATTCACCTTCCCCAGTTGGAACATATAGTATAGGGTTATTCCAAAAGTCACTCCAAGGTTGAGAATATTTATTAATGATATCTATCTGTTTCATGCCCTCCCATTCGCCCATATGAATTTCTCTCAGTTCCTTTTTTGTATGAATAGGGATATTTCGATTACCTTTGATAATTTTAGCTGTATCATAAGCACGTTTGCTTTCACTAGAGTATATTAAATCGATTTTTTCTTTAACAAGTCTATCATGTAATTTTTGGGCTTGAGTCATACCGAGTTTTGTTAGAGGAGAATCTCTATGTCCTTGCATTCGTGTTTCTAGATTCCACTCTGTTTGACCATGTCTAATGAAATATATAATAGTTTGTCCCATATTTTCCTCCTAAATATTTATTATAAGTAATGCCGACAATAATTTATAATAAGAGTATAACGGGAAAATAATTATATGTATAATATATGTTATTATATGATTCATAAATAAAATGTATGAATGGAGACAAAATATGAATTTACATGGATTAAGATTATTTTATACAGTGGCTAAAACAGGAAGCGTAACAGTTGCATCGGAGCAACTAAAAATTAGTCAACCAGCAATTACATCACAGATCAAAAAATTTGAAAAAGAAAATGAGATAATATTATTTTTGCCGCAAGGTAGAGGTATTTGTTTAAGTGAAATAGGTGAGCAATTGGCAAAAGAAGCCGGCTTGATTTTTAAAATAGAAGATAGAATAGAGACATTAATAAAAAATTATAAACAAGGGAAAAATGGTACTTTGAAAATAACAGGTAATTATCTTTCAACTAATTTTTTGATACCTATGTGGGTAGCCAGTTTAAAACAAGAAAATGAAGATATAAATATTGAAATTAACACTATGAATACTGAAGATGCTATTAATTATCTTATTTCATATCAGGTAGATGTGGCAATTTTAGGAGGTGGCGCAATGAAGTATATAGATAAAATTAATGTTACCCAAATAATGGATGATGATTTATGGTTTGTAGCTTCTCCTAATCACAAATATGCCAATAAAAAAGTTAGTTTAGCTGATATTATGTTGGAACCATTTATAATGAGGGAAAAAGGAAGCCATGCAAGAGTACTTTTGGAATCTCTTTGCTATACCTATGGTATTGGACTACCTAAAATAGCAATTGAATTTAATGGATTGCATGAAACACTTATGGCTTCTACATCTGGTTATGGCGTGAGTTTTTGTTCTTCAATAGCAGTTAAAGAATTTGTTAATATGGGAAAATTATCAAGAATTTATGTAGATAATATCAATCTTAAAAATGAAATTGTTATTTGTGTACGTAAGAATGAAGAAATCTCATCTTTAGTTAAGAATTTTATGTCTATTATTAAAGCAGATTCTTTATCGGATTAAGGACTATAATGCTGATACGAATTATAAAGCGTAAGGGATTATTTATGGATTTGGAGTTGCTTTTATTTCTGATTATTGGTGGAATAATGATGAAAAAATGTCACTCATAAAGATAGAACTTAAGGATTCTTTTTGCAATAGAATAATTGAATTGTCTAATAAATAAAAGGTTGTCCAAAATTAAAATTTTAGACAACTTTTTTCTAATATCAAAATTAACATGATATTAGTATATCCATGATATTCCAAAACTTCTAGCGCCCGTATGTACACTTATTACAGGTGACAATTCCTCAATCAATATTGTATGTTTAGGATATACTTCTAATACTTTTTCTTTTAATTTTAATGCAGAATCGTAACCATCTGCATGAGCAATAATAATTTTTGAATTCAAAGTTAAATTTTCATTTTTTATTAATTCAATTAAATTATTATATACTTTATTCATGGTTCTTACTTTGTTTTTTAATACTATTTTACCTTCTTCAAAAGATAAGATTGGCTTTATATTTAGTAACTTCCCAAAAGATGCAGCAGACAAAGATATTCTTCCAGTTCTGTGTAAATGAGATAAATTATCTACAACTAAATAAATTTTTGAATTTGCTCTTATATACTCCAGGTTTTTAAAAATATCTTCAATAGAACTTCCATTTTTAATTAATTCTAACGTTGTGATTGTCATCTGTTTTTGAATAGTTGATGTATAAAGAGAATCAAAAACAATTATTTTATCATTTGAAATTTGATTTTTAGCTACTATTCCAGTTTGAAATGTACCACTTAATTTAGAACTAATTGTAATATATATAATGTAATCATATTTATCTACTATTTCTTCAAAAAGTTTAAAAACATCTCCAATAGAGGGCTGTGAAGTAGTTGGAAGATGGATACATTCATTCATTTTAGAACAGAATTCGCTTGGAGTTATATCTATTCCGTCCTTAAAAGAGTTATCATCAATTATTAGTTGTAGTGGTAGTGAATATAAATTGTTATTATTTTCAAATAATTTTTTATCAATTACAGCAGTACTATCTACAACAACAGCTATTTTATTCATAGAGTTCACCTCACAAAAATGTTATTCATGTTACAAAAGGTACACTTGTAACACTTATGTATTCATCATATAATATTGTAAAGTATGAAGTCAATAATATGTAATAAATGGTACAAATAAGAATGGAGGTTACAAATGAGTCAATTTAAAGAAAAAGTTAATCCTATAACTTTAAGATCAAAAAAATGGATTGTAAATTCATTAATCGAATTAATGGAAAAAAAACCTTATAATCAGATTACTTTAAAAGAAATCGCAGAAAATGTGGATTTAGCAAGGCAAACAATTTATAGAAATTTTGCAACAAAGGAAGCTATATTAGAATATCACGTTGATGGATTGTACAATGAGTTCATAAAAATAATTTCAGCTAAAAAGGAAGTAACATTAAATGATTTACTTATTACATATTTTGAATATTGGTATAAAAATAAAGAGTTTTTAAAAAAGCTAATAGATAATAATGTATATTTAATATTGCTTGATTTACATTTAAAATATTTAAATTCAATGGCAACAAATGAAGAATTGAAAAAATTAACTTTTGTATCAGAAAATAGTTATTTTAATCATTTTACAGCAGGGGGATTATGGTTTGTACTAAAAAGATGGATTGAGGATGATGCAGAAAAAACTCCTAAAGAAATGACAAATATTATTTTGAATTTTTATCATATTAAAGGATTAAATACAGAAAGTATGAAAGAAAAATGAACTTTTAAGGAAAGAAGTGGTATAGTGAGCGCAGTATTAATAAAAGCAGGAGTATTTATATTAATTATAGTTCTAGGATATTTATTAAAAAGAATAGGATTTTTTAAATTAAGTGATTTTAAAGTTGTATCAAAAATAGTACTTAATATTACACTGCCTTGTGCAGTTATAAGCAATTTCAATAAACTTGAAATGGACATGACACTTTTATTTTTGGTTATAATTGGAATAATATGTAATTTTATTATGATAGGGACAGGCTATTTAGTTGCTTGGAGAAATGATAATAATGAAAAAGCATTTAATATGATAAATTTTTCAGGATACAATATAGGATGTTTTGCAATGCCATATGTACAGAATTTTTTAGGACCTATTGGGGTAGTAGCTACATGTTTATTTGATGCAGGTAACTCACTCCTTTGTACTGGTGGAACATATAGTATGGCATCAGCAGTTGCAAAAACTGATGGAAAAACTACTGTGAAGAAATTTATAAAAAATATATTTTCTTCAATACCTTTAAATACATATATTATTATGCTTATAATATCATCATTTAATATATTACTTCCAAAATCAATTATAATGTTTAGTGATACAGTAGGAGCAGCAAATGGATTTTTAGCAATGCTTATGATTGGGATTGGATTAGAATTAAATCTTAATAAAAATCAGCTTGGAAAAATTTTAAGAAATCTTATTATTAGGTTTGGAATATCAGGAATAATTGCATTTGTATTTCTAAATTTTTTACCATTTTCATTAGAGGTACGTCAAGTATTAGCACTTATAGTATTTGCACCGATTTCAGCAATTTCAATTGCATTCACTGAAAAATGTAAGGGTGATATTGGACTTGCTAGTGCTATGAATTCATGTTCTATTATTTTAAGTATCATAGTCATGACAACAATGCTTTTAGTTTTACATATTTAAATAAAACTTCAAGTTCTATTGACATTCATCTATTTACTTAGGCAACTGAGGTTACTAATATTTCTATTTAACATATTCACAACAGCTTATTTTAAATGTTAAAATATAAGTAATATATTTAAGGATGTGTTGGAATGAATATGCAAAGATATGATCAAGACAACCCAAAGCTTGTTAATTCTATAGTATGTGCTATAGATATATTAGGTTTTTCGCAAATGATAGTAAATTCGTGTAAGGATGGATATGGTAACAAATTGCTTAAAGAAATTAGTTACCTTATAAATAAGAACAAACAATGTATAATTCCTAATAAGTATAGTCAAGGTAAAATAAAGATATATACTGATAATATGATTGTTGGGTATCCTATAAAAGATGATGGAGAAGAAGAGTTAGATGAAATATTAGACAATGTATCAGAATATCAATTCAACTTATCTTTAGAGGGCCTTTTTGTTAGAGGCGGTGTAAGTGTAGGTGAGTTTTATATAAATGAAGATATTGTGTTTGGACCAGCTCTTTTAGATGCTCATAATACAGAAAGTGAATTGGCTTGCTATCCAAGAATTGTATTAGATTATAAAACAGTCAATAGATTGCAAAAGTATATTAATTATTATGATGTTGCTCCACAGCAGAATAAAATACTTATTGATAGTGATGGCCAATGGTTTTTAAATTATTTGAACACTATATTTAAATATTATACAGAATGCAATAATGAATATGAGTTTGAAAAAGTGCAAATAGAGTTACTTCTTAGGCATAAATTAAAAATTGAAGAAATGTTAGAATTACATAAAAAAGATATAATAGTATGGGATAAATATGTATGGACTGCTAATTATCATAATTATTTCTGTGATTTGAATTTCCCAAATGAAAAACAACTGAAAATATCAAGGAAGACGTTACTTTCATGGCCTAGACAAATTTCTAATAATGATGTTTAATATTCACATTAATCACATATAAATATGATTTTTAAATTTGTAGCATAAAAGATAAGTCTATAGTAATTAAAGCAAAATTTATTAATGAAAAACCTAATCTTGTGTAAGATATATAACCAAGATTAGGTTTTTTAGTACAACAGGATAACTTAAATCAAATCATCTAGCCCATTAACTGTAGTTTGTTCATTCTCATTAATTGGAATAACTATACATTTTTGACCATCGATTATTTGTGATTTTATTTGAGGTACTTTTTCAGGTTTTACATGAAGTATAACATCATAGTTAGTTTCAGAGTTATTATATTCTGAATTTGTGTCCTGAGTTTCTTCTAAATTGTTTTTTAAAGCTTCTTCTAAAACTACGTTGTCATCATTAATATCTTTAGAAGAAGAGTTTTCATTATCTATAGCAGTTTCTTGTTTAGCTTGTTCTAATCTGTTTTGTAAAATTTCCACTTGTTTTTTAAGATGCTTTTCTTTCTTTGCTTGAGCATTTGCCTTAAGTATTTTTGAATCAATTAAATTTTCTGCTATAGGAAGGTCATCACCAAAATTTTCTACATATGATTTTTCAATTTTATTAGTAATTTCTTCAGGCACTCCACTTTCTATTAAAAGGTTTTGTATCTCCTTTTTTGTTAATGTTATAGGATCACAATCGGTATCATCATATATGGAATTATGTTCATCTACCATAGAATTTAGGTTTTCTTGTATCTCTATAAAGATCTTATCAGATTTTTTTTCATCAGATCCTATAGAATCCTTAATAATTGTTTGAAAAGTTTCTTTTTGTATAGTAGCGGTTTGTTTTGAAGAACAACCTAAGGCATTTTCCATTAATTCAGTATGTGTATCTTTAGCATTTTTTGTGTAATACATAATAGAGTTAACATCTGAACTACGATCAATAAAAGCAGGAAATACAAAACCATTAGTTGGAGCATCAACTACCCAATCTCTTAGCCTAGCTTTAATTTTATTTTCTTCTTCAAAGTATCTAAGACCTGGTTTTGAAAGTGAAACAGGACATATTGCACATAGCAAATATTCATATACTTCTTCAGATTCATCTAGCTTTGCATTATCAGTAGTTTTAGTAATAATATCATAAGCATCATGAAAAATAAGTATTAAAAAGTTACCAGTGTAATCATAGCTATCTATAATAGATTGATAAAAAGCATCAAGAAGAGAATCATCCTTTAATTGACTGTTTTTAAGCTGCATAAGAGAAATCTGTTTTTCATTTATAAAATCTTCATTAATGGGAAAGTTTAATTCTAAAATATTATTTCCAATAGTTCCAGACAGTACTTTTCTTGCAATTTCTAAATATTTAAAATATTCATCTTCATCTAAATTTAGAAAAGTTTCTCTAAATTTTAAAATAATATGCTTTTCTCCATTAACATAACAACCACACATTTTAGTGAAGGTGCAATGATCTTTTTTAAAACGTCTTTTTAACTCAAGTATATCTTTTTTTCTCATATATAAACCCCTCAATCTAGTCTTTAATTAATATATCATCATTATTAAGTATAGTATTTTTCTTAGATTAATTAAAGAATTTTAATTCTTTAGGAAATTAAAGTTGAAGATTGAGCAATAGTATTAAATTCTGATATTTGAGAATTTAATATATAAAAAACAATTTATAATAACTTAACAGATTGATATTTATCATTTAATGTAAAATAAATGTATACATATTTGCAGTTAAAACGTCATAATAACAGAAGTATCAAAATCTAAGCTGATAACTAAATTATTTTATGGAAGGAGGAAATGATGAACAATGAATTAATAAATGAGATGTTTGAAAAAAAGATGATTATAATATATAAGTATTTAGTTAAGCTTGGTTGTAGTAAAGATAATGCTGAAGATATAGTACAAGATACTTTTTATACAGCATTAAAATACATTGATGGTATACAGACTAATAAAGTTTCATCATGGCTTTTTAAGGTAGCAATTAATAAATACTATGACTTGTGCAGAAAAAATAATAGACATATTTATTTAAGTATTGATGAAGAAGTTTTTAAAGAAAGATTGGTAGAAAACAATTTAGTTGAGGAGTTTATATTGGATTTAGAAAGAAAGAAAGAAATTAATGAAATTCTAAATTCTATTAGTGACGTTCATAAGAATCTATTGTTCTTTAAATATGACATGGGTTTATCTTATAAAGAAATAGCGGAACTTTTGGGAATAAACGAAAATACAGTTAAAACCTATCTTTTTAGAGCAAGAGAAAAATTTAAAAAGTTATGGAGGGACAAGTATGGATATAAAGAGTGATGAAGAAAAATTAAAAGAACTGTTTGAAATGAAAGAAAAACCTAATTTTAATAACGCAGTTAAAAGAGCTAAGATATTTTCAATAGTAAGGACTATAATAATAAGTTTAATGATGTTTATTATAGTAAGTTTTGTATTATTTATATCTAATGCCGCTATTTTGAATGTTATGAATAATAAAGAAGAGGATAGTTTAAGAACTTTATTTGATGTAGCTATGCCAAATGCTTATATAGGAAGTATACAAAGTGATGACAGAATTATGATTGGTGAAATAGACTATGTTAGATATAGATTTTTAAAAAATAAGCCTATAATTGATGGAAATTATAAGGAGTCTTATACATATATACCTTTAATAAATGGAGTTTATGGTTATATGGGACAATATTTATTTGATAGAGTTAGTAAATCATCAAGAGATTCAAATGAAGCTTATAATAAAGTAGGAAAAAAAGTAATGAAATTTTATCATCCATCAATAAAATATGAAAATTATATAAATGATTTAGAAAATATTGATGAAATAGGTAGTGATAAATTAATGGAGATATCATTATCTTTTGATAAAAGTTATAGTCTTGAAGAAGTAAAGAATATGATTCCTAGTGATATGACTTTAAATTGGTATTGGGTAGATACTTTTTCTGAAAATGATTACTATTTTTCAGATAAGTTAATATTTAATGAATACTATGTATATGGTATAAAAGCTTTAGACAACCAAGGAGATTCAATTGATAATCCTGAAAAGAATTTTATAGATGCTATTAATGAAGGAAAAGACAACAATTATAGTAAGGAGTATAAAGAATTATTTGATAATTTAAGTAATGGAAAAGGTGAGATTAATAAAGAAGATTTAAAGATAATAGGAGTAGTTGTAAGTGGTGATAGTAAATCATTAAAAGCCTTAAAAGATAAAACTTATATTAAATCAGCTACACTAGGTGCAGTAGCAGATAAATATTAATAAAGGAGATATATATATGAAAAAATATTTAAAATTAGAATTTAAAAAGAATATGTTTTCTTGGAGAACAATAAGTTCTATTCTAATAATTTTATCAGTATTTATGATACCTTATTTAGAAGAAATAAAATTTCCATGTCAAGAATTAGATGGAGTAGATTATTTTATAAGACTTAGTGAATTTTCATATATAGGATTTATAGGACCGATTATAGCAGGAATAATTTATTCTACATCAATAATTAATGATAAAGAATCGGGATTTATAAATAAATTATTGGAAATTATAGATATAAAAACTTATTTTAAAGTTAAATTAATAGTAAATGTCTTAATAAATTTTATAATATTTGCAATAAGCTATGGTATTTGCATTTTATATCTTATTATAAAATATGGATTAAATAATATTAGGGATGGAATGACAAATGGTGCTTTCGTAATAAGTGGATTTATAGGTGTGTATGAAAGCTCAAAAATATTATATATTATTATAATACTTTTAGGAACATTAATATCTTCAGTTACTTTTTCAACATTTGTATTTGGAATTACAACAATAACTGGGACAAAACTTACAGCATATATATTCCCTATATTTTATGTAATACTTACTGGAATCTTTTTTGAGATGTGGTTTTTAAATAGTGTAATTGATTTTAATGTGGTAAAATTATTCAATTTAATAGAAAGCAATACCCAAAATGGAATTAATATAATATTATATAATTTAATATTAATGATATTAGGAGTGGGATTATTATATAAATCATGTTATAAGGACGTTTTATATTTGTCTCGGGAAATTTGAATTTACTTTTATTTTAAGAAAAAGAGTTTAGTATATAAATAATTAATCTTACTTTAAAAGAATTTGAACTTATGCTTATGCTTGTGAAAAATAAATAGATTAACTAACGAGCCAACAAGATGTGCATCTTGTAGAAAAGATAAAAAAGAACAAAATAGAAAATAATTTTAGAGTGTTGTGAGGTTTAAAATGGTACCTATGAACA
>NZ_JAMQHY010000088.1:0-1090 GCF_023845705.1 Clostridium sp. ZBS15 | reverse complement strand
TATATATCAACACTCTACTAGTTAACTATTTTATATTACTCATTATAGTATTTTTAAAATTCATCTTATCATCTGCATTTTCAAATGCGTCACTAGGAATAACTATTCCAGGATTATCATTTGAAATTACATACAAACAATTATTTATCTCCGTAACATCTGTAATGTTATTTAATAAAAGTTTCGTCTTTTCCTTATTTCTATTAATTATTAACCCATCTTTTTCCAAAAACACTTCTATAGTTCTTCCCAAAGATTTTTCATTTTTCTTAAATAAATCCTTAAAATTTTTCTTTGCTCTTTTAATCCAGTATGTAGGTAATTTAAAATATCCAAATATTCCTGCACCAGCAAAAATTACACCTAATACAATAGAAAATATTGGGCTTTCTCCTTTACTATATTCTTGAATTCCTAAAACGCAATACAACACACCTATAAAAAGACCTATTCCCAAAAACAAATTTCTTCTTAAAGTAGCCAATCTATCCTTATTACTTTGGCTAGTCATTTTATAAATAGAAAAATCCACCCATTGTTCTTCAGTATTTTTATACCTTACCTCAATCATTCTCTTCCCCCCAAATTTTCGTTAGTATATAAATTAATATTATCTTTAACATATAGCTTTTTATATTATAAATTAGATTCAAATTAAATTTTATTATCACTATAGAATCATAATTTTCTACTATAATAATCACTTTACAATATAAACACTACATTCAGAGAAAGCAATTAATTTATATTCTAATTATATTACAATTTGTAAACATATCCAATAACATTAATATATACTTTTGCATAGTATATATTATAATTTTCCTCTCATTTCATATAAAAAGAAATAGAATACATACTTAAATCTTATATTTATTACAAAATTTACTTACTATGTATTCTATTTCTCATTAAAGTATATAATTAAATATGCATAGATAAACTACCACCATTAGATTTTGCAATGTCTTTAAGCATTTTCATCACTTTATCATTTTTTAATAATCCACTTAACTTTGGATTACTACTTAATAAAGATTCATCATCTATAGATATGCTTCCATCACAATTAAATTTAAAATCAATATTT
>NZ_JAMQHY010000087.1:0-470 GCF_023845705.1 Clostridium sp. ZBS15 | reverse complement strand
GTTAATATATCATGGTAAGATAAAACACGTCGCTGAGAGATGCGGCAAACAAGTAAGAATAAAGATAAGAAATTAAATTTCAACTTATTAAAAAACTTGTTGACAGAAAAGAAATCAAATGTCAGACTGAGTAACTCGCTTAAGGGTGACACAGTAAAACAAAAGAAAATTTGGTCTTTGAAAATTGAACAGAAATCAAGAAACATTAAAATAAACCAGCAATTCTTTATTTGAGTAAGTCAAGATTAAACTTTTTATTGAGAGTTTGATCCTGGCTCAGGACGAACGCTGGCGGCGTGCCTAACACATGCAAGTCGAGCGATGAAACTTCTTCGGAAGTGGATTAGCGGCGGACGGGTGAGTAACACGTGGGCAACCTGCCTCATAGAGAGGGATAGCCTTTCGAAAGGAAGATTAATACCTCATAAGATTGTAGCTTCGCATGAAGTAGCAATAAAAGGAGTAATCCG
>NZ_JAMQHY010000086.1:0-1270 GCF_023845705.1 Clostridium sp. ZBS15 | reverse complement strand
ATTATTAAAATTAAGCGTTAATCTTAGTAACAACTCCTGAACCTACAGTTCTTCCGCCTTCTCTGATCGCAAATCTTAATCCTTCGTCCATAGCTACTGGATTAATTAATTCAACGTTCATGTCAATGTGGTCTCCAGGCATTACCATTTCCATTCCGTCTGGTAATTTTATTGATCCTGTAACGTCTGTTGTTCTGAAGTAGAATTGTGGTCTATATCCATCAAAGAATGGAGTATGTCTTCCACCTTCTTCTTTTTTAAGTACGTATACTTGACCTACGAACTTAGTGTGTGGGTGTACTGAATTAGGTAATGCTAAAACTTGACCTCTTTCGATATCAGTTCTTTGAACACCTCTTAATAATGCTCCGATATTATCTCCTGCTTGCGCTTCGTCTAATAACTTTCTGAACATTTCGATTCCAGTTACAACAACTTTCTTCTTTTCTTCACTTAATCCTACGATTTCAACTTCGTCTCCTACGTGAAGTACTCCAGTTTCAACTCTACCAGTTGCAACTGTTCCTCTACCAGTGATTGTGAATACATCTTCTACTGGCATGATGAATGGTTTATCTGTTGCTCTTTCTGGTGTTGGAATGTAGCTATCTACTGCTTCCATTAATTCTAAGATTGGAGCAATTGCTGCTTCATCTGTTGGGTTTTCTAATGCTTTTAATGCAGATCCTTTTATTACTGGAATATCATCTCCTGGGAAGTTGTATTCGCTTAATAATTCTCTAACTTCCATTTCAACTAATTCTAATAATTCTTCGTCATCTACCATATCTGCTTTGTTTAAGAATACTACAATGTAGTCAACTCCAACTCTTGATGCTAGTAGGATATGTTCTCTTGTTTGTGGCATTGGACCATCTGCTGCTGAACAAACTAAGATAGCTCCATCCATTTGTGCTGCTCCTGTGATCATGTTCTTAACATAGTCAGCATGTCCTGGACAGTCAACGTGAGCGTAATGTCTGTTTTCTGTTTCATACTCAACGTGTGAAGTATTGATTGTGATTCCTCTTTCTTTTTCTTCTGGAGCTTTATCTATTTCTGCATAGTTAAAAGCTTCTGCAAATCCTCTGTTTGCTAATACAGTTGTGATTGCAGCTGCTCATGCTGCCTTACAGTGGTCTACGTGACCGATCGTTCTAATATTTACGTGTGGTTTACTACTTTCAAATTTTTCTTTTGACATTGTAAAATTCCTCCCTCATTATGAAATGATTTAAAATCTTATATTAGATTTCAAACTATAATCTAT
>NZ_JAMQHY010000085.1:0-340 GCF_023845705.1 Clostridium sp. ZBS15 | reverse complement strand
TTTTTTATATTTAAAAAAAAAAAATTTTTAAAAATATTTTTTTTTTATCTTTAATAAATTTTTTTTATTATATTTTTTTTTTTTTTTTTTTTTTTTTTTTAATTTTAAGAAATGTTTTTTAAATTAAAATTTTTTTTTTCTTTTTTTTTTTTTTCTTTTTTTTTTTTTTTTTTTTTTTTTCTTCTCTTTCTTTTTTTTTTTTCTTCCTTTTCTTTTGTTTTCTTTTTTCTTTTTTCATCTTCTATTTTTTTTCATTTTCTTTTCTTCTTTTTCTTCTGTTTATTTTTTTTTTTCTCTGTTTTTTTTTTTAAAGGATCCGCCCCCCCCCGAATTCTCCCCT
>NZ_JAMQHY010000084.1:0-5540 GCF_023845705.1 Clostridium sp. ZBS15 | reverse complement strand
TTCCTAAAGAATAAAAAAAGCTTGCACTAAGCAAGCATAAAATACCACTACATATAAATATATACAGTAAGTAAATAAGCTTCCCTACGATGGTACTAACCATATCAGGTTATTAGAGTTAGGATATCCTTCTCAGCCGTTAAAAACGGCACCCCTAGCAAAATATTCTATTTTAATTAATTATATCTAAATAATTCACTTATTTCAACTTATAATTTTATTTATAAAAATTGCTATGAAACATATTATTTTAATAATCACAAATACTATATGAATTAATTAGATTTTACATGTCACTTTAAAATACAATCAAATGCTAATATGTATGGTACTTAATAAACTATTATGATATAATAAGCTAGATATAATAGGTTTTTTATTTTAATTGATAAATATATTCTTATTAAAAAGGAGAGTCATAAATGGGTTTAAAAGAAAAGTTTTCTGGAAAATTTAATAAGTATTTTCAAGACGCATATCTTGAAAAGTATGGAGATAGAATTACAAGTACATCTGGAACTGTTTTATCAGTAAAGGTTTTTGAAAAAAGTTACTTTATATTTCATAAGTTATTAGTTGAAATGTTAGTTAAACCTGAAGTTGGTAGATCTGTTGTTAAATGTTTTTATAAACAAAATAAATGGTTTAAAAAAACCGAATTTATTACTGTATCTCAAGGCCATAAAGTAATAATAATGGGTGTTAAAGGCGAGAAAATAAAGAAAAAAGATACTACAGAAGCTATTCAAATAATGAATGTATTAAATCTTACAACTAAAAAAGACTTAATACCTGTTGACCATAGTGAATTAAAAAAATCACGTCAACAAGCTACTAAAATGATGAGAAGATAATTTACAGATTAAATCAAAAGTACCAATTGAAATCTCAATTGGTACTTTTGTTGTTATATTTGAATAATGGTAATATTGTAGTATAAAGCTCGTGACTAGAGAAATTTACTATTTATTACGCAACTATATCTTAATAAGTGTTAATATCCGCAATTAGTAAAGCTTCATTTTAATTGGACTTTTATAACTATTAAGTAATTGTCTAAATTTTATATATTGTTTATCGAATTTACTCAGCAACTCCAGATGAGTATGGTTTCCTTTTTAATCCTGTCCACGAGCATTACAGTACAAGATTAACATCCTATTTTGATTTTATTAATAAATATACACTATTTATTAATGCTATTATTCCGGAGAAGAACATTACTATTAACCATTGACTAAATGACAATGCAACAGTATGGAATATTCCTCTGAAGAATGGTATATAAAGTACAGATGTTATCATTATTATTGAAATTAAAACAGCTCCTACTAAATAAGGATTTGTAAATAGCTTTATTTCAAATATTGAATGTCTTTCTGATCTACATTCAAAAACATGTATTAATTGAGACATTACAAGAGTACATAAAGCTAAAGTTCTACAAGTTTCTAGATTCATACCATAATATCTTCCTATCATAAATGATAGTAAGGTACATATTCCTATTAATGATCCTCTTACTACAATCTTCTCAACTAGTCCCCTTGCAAAAATACTTTCATTTTTTGCTCTTGGAGTTTGTCTCATAATATCACTATCAGCTGGGTCAACACCAAGGGCAATAGCTGGCAATCCATCAGTAGCTAAGTTAACAAGTAAAATTTGTATTGGACTTAATGGATTGGGAAGATAAAATAATGTTGCTAAAAACATAGTTAAAACTTCACCTAAATTACAAGACAATAAATATCTTATGAATTTTCTTATATTATCATAAATTATTCTTCCCTCTTCTACAGCTGCCACTATAGTTGAAAAATTATCATCCATTAATATCATTGAGGATGCTTCCTTAGTAACATCAGTTCCTGAAATCCCCATGGAAATTCCTATATCTGCTTCTTTTATTGCTGGAGCATCATTTACTCCGTCTCCAGTCATTGCAACTATATTACCTTTTCTCTTAAATGCTTTTACAATTCTTAACTTATGGTTTGGTGAAACCCTAGCAAATACTCTGACCTTATTAACTTTCTTATATAATTCATCATCACTAATTCTTTCTATTTCTTCACCTGTTAAAACTTGTTCTTCAGTATTACATATATTTAATGATTTCGCTATGGCAAGTGCAGTATTCTTATGATCTCCTGTTATCATAACAGGCTTTATTCCTGCAAGTTTACATTTTAAAACTGCATCTCTAGCTTCTTTTCTTGGTGGATCAATGCTTCCAACAACACCTATAAATATAAGATTTTCTTCTAAATGATTATTTTTACTTAATCCTTCTTCCTTATATGCGCATGCTATACATCTTAGTGCTCTAGATGACATAGCTTCAATAAATTTTGCTACTTGTTGTTTCTTTTGATATGTTAAAGGCTTTATTTTATTATTTTCTAATATATAAGAACATTTTTCTATAAGTCTTTCGGGTGCACCTTTAACATAACAAGTTTCTTTATCATTTTCATTAATTATTACAGACATCATCTTTCTTGTTGAATCAAAAGGAATATCATATACTCTATTTATATTAGATACATATGCCTTTAATGGCTCAACTTTCTTAAAGAACATCTCTATTAATGCAGTTTCTGTTGGTTCTCCATGAAGCACTTCTTCCATTATGTTTTTAGTAAAATCATAATTACAATCATTACAATAAACTAGAGCTTTCATCATTTTGTTATAATCTTTTAATTCTTCTTTTTCTAATTCATATATTTTACCATTTAAATAAGCTTCTTTAGCTGTCATCTTGTTTTGAGTTAATGTACCGGTCTTATCAGAACATATAACAGAAGTACATCCCAAGGTTTCAACTGCAGGTAATTTTCTTACTAAAGCGTTTCTTTTTAACATTCTAGATACTCCAAGTGCTAATGCTACTGTTACAATTGCAGCAAGACCTTCTGGAATAGCTGCTACTGCTAAACTTACGCCAAGTAAAAACATTTCTGTTATATCATTCCCTCTTATTACACCCATTACAGTTACTATTACACATACAACTAAACAAATAACTACCAATACTTTGCCAAGTGAATCTAATTTTTTATTTAAAGGTGACTTTTCTTCATCTATGTTTTGAATTAGATCTGCTATTTTTCCCATTTCTGTATTCATACCTATTGTGTCAACTTTAAATAATCCTTTTCCTTTTACAATAGTTGTTCCCATATAGCACCTATTATTTTTTCCATTAACATCTTTATCAACTCCTACCGATTCCCCAGTAAGTAGTGATTCATCCACGACAATACCTAATCCTTCAATAAATGTACCATCTGCTGGGACTCTGTCACCAGCTTCTAAAATAACTACATCACCTATAGTTAAATATATAGAATTAAGAATTTGTATGCTTCCATCTCTTAGTACCTTACATGTTGGTGCAGCTAAATCCTTCAGAGCCTCTAATGACTTTTCCGTTCTAAATTCTTGAACAAATCCTAATATCGCATTTACAAACACAATTATTAATATAGTAATTGCATCAGCTTTATCACCTATGATTCCTGAAATTATTGTTGCTGCTATAAGTACCCATACAATAAAATCATTAAATTGTGAAAGAAATATTTTTAAGGCTGATGTCTTTTTTTTATGCTGAAGTTCATTAAGCCCAAAATTCTTAATTCTTTTTTCAGCTTCCTTTGTACTAAGTCCTTTTAAAAGTTCTTTTTCTTGTACCACAATTTCTCCTCCCTTTTTTTCTCCTCATATAAATATATATATTTTCCTTTGCAAAAGTTATGATGATTTTTTAATAAACTTTACATTATTGAAATTTACAAGTAAAATATATACTGTGATTTTATACAAATAAGGAGGAGCTATTTTGAAGAATATAGTTTATGTAACTGGACATAAAAATCCTGATTCAGATTCAATCTGTGCTGCTTATGGATATGCAGCTTTGAAAAATAAAATTAGTAATCTTGAAGCTATACCTGTAAGACTAGGTAATGTAAATCGAGAAACTCAATTCATACTAGATTATTTTGGTGTTGAAGCACCTAAATATTTAGAAACAGTAAAGCTTAAAGTAGAAGATTTAAAAATAGATAATCTTGATCCAATTCCACCAACTTTCCCATTAAGAGGTGCTTGGAACATAATGAGAGATAATCATCTTAAAGCTTTACCAATAGCTGATAAAAACGGTTGCTTAATTGGAGTTATTTCTATTTCTAATTTAACATCAGCTTATATGGATATTTGGGATAATAACATCCTAGCAAAGAGTAATACATCTATAGAAAATATAATAGAAACTCTTGATGCTAAAGCAATATACATAGATGAAAATGTTAAAACATTTCCTGGGAAAATAACTGTAACTGCAATGCAACCTGATAGTTTAAGAGAAATAATAAATCAAGGTGATATTGCTATAGTTGGAGATAGACATGATGTTCAAGAGGAACTATTAAACATAGGAACTTCTTTAATGATTATAACTGGTTCTAATACTTTACCATCTGAATTAATTTTTAAAGCTAGAGAAAACGGAGTTACTGTTATAAGTACACCACATGATTCATTTACAACCTCAAGATTAATCGTTCAAAGTATACCAGTTGAATATGTAATGGCTAAGGAAAACCTAGTATCATTCTCTACTGAAGATTTAGTAGATGATATTAAAGGTATTATGGCTGAAACTAAATACCATTGTTACCCTGTAACTAATATTGAAGGTAAAGTAATTGGTACAATTTCAAGATATCATCTTATTTCTGATCATAAGAAAAAAGTTATTCAAGTTGATCATAATGAAAAAGGTCAATCTGTTAATGGATTAGATGATGCTGAAATAATAGAAATAATTGACCATCATAGAGTTGCTGATATTCAAACAAGCAATCCTATATACTTTAGAAATGAACCAATTGGTAGTACTTCAAGCATAGTTGCTAAATGTTATTTTGAAAGTGATGTTCAGCCTTCTAAGGAAGTTGCCGGACTTTTATGTGGAGCTATAATTTCAGATACTCTGTTATTTAGAAGCCCAACTTGTACTGAACAAGATAAAATTATTTGTCTTAGATTAGCTGAAATAGCAGGAATAAACATTGATGAATTTGCTAAAGAAATGTTTAAAGCAGGTACTTCTTTAAAAGGAAAATCTGTTGCTGAAATCTTCAATCAAGATTTCAAACCTTTTAGTATAGCTGATTCTAAAATAGGTGTTGCTCAAGTTAATACAATGGACATCGATGGATTTATGCCATTAAAAGATGAAATGCTAAATTATATGAGCAAACAAGCTGAAGAAAATAACTTTGATGTAGTTATGCTACTTTTAACTGATATACTAAATGAAGGTTCTCAAATTTTAGTTGCTGGACCAAAACCAGAAATCGTTGAAAAAGCATTTAAGGTAGAATTATACAACTGTATGACATTCCTACCAGGGGTATTATCAAGAAAGAAACAAGTAGTACCACCTCTAACAACAACATTATTAGCAAAATAATTATTAAATAAAAAATAGTATCTCAAAAATTTGAGATACTATTTTTTAT
>NZ_JAMQHY010000083.1:0-13128 GCF_023845705.1 Clostridium sp. ZBS15 | reverse complement strand
AACTTTTGTTTTATTGTGTCACCCTTAAGCGACTTCATCAGTATAACATTTTGTTACTTTTCTGTCAACATTTTTCTTTTAAAAAACTTTCTTTATTTTTACTCTCAAGCTCTGCTTAAAGAGAAATTAAATCATTTTTTTAAATTTGTTAACTTGTCTCAAGGACGTGTTTTATCTTACCATATATTTTTTAGCTATTTAGACTTATTTCTCGTATTTTCAGGGTTTAAGTCCCTAATTATTCATTATTCTGCTATTTTTTTTATTTTTCTACTATTGATACACGTGGTTTAGTATTCCCCATTCTATTACATTATTATCCTTTACTTCATATAGTTTCATCTATATTATTTATTATCAACCTATATTTTAACATTATATACTATATAAATAGACACTAAAATTATAATTGTAAACGTAATTAAAGTTTATTGACATCCTTAATATAAGATTATATAATTATCTAGACGTGTTACTGTTAAATCAGGCATAAGTTTTCTTAAATAGAGAAATCTTATGCCTTTTTTTATTAAACATTAATAGTAATATGCTTATATTTTTTAATATGTAGGTAAAAATACAATATACAAGTACATAATGTAGAGAAAGGATGTGAATTATCCTGGTTAGTCAGGATATAATTTATGTTTGGATTATTTAAAAAGAATAAAAAAGAAGATAGCAATTTAAAATTAGTAGCACCTATTACAGGTAAATCAATTCCTTTATCAGAAGTTCCAGATCCAGTTTTTGCTCAAAAAATGGCTGGAGACGGTTTAGCAATAGAACCTTCTGACAATGTAGCTGTTGCTCCTGCAGATGGTGAATTAACTTTAGTATTTAATACTAAGCATGCATTTGCAATGACATTAGCAAATGGTATAGAACTTTTAGTTCATATTGGTATCGAAACTGTATCTTTAAATGGAGAAGGATTTGAACAATTAGTAGAACAAGGAACTAAAGTTAAAGCTGGAACTCCTATAATAAAATTTGATAGAGAATTTATCAAATCAAAAGGACTTCCATTAACAACTCCTGTTTTAATAACTAATGTTGATACATTAAAATCAATAAAAGCTACTGAAAATGTAGATACTGTAGCTGGTGAAACTTCAATAATAGAATATACTCTATAATTTTTTAAAAGATTCACAAAATTTAAATGCCCTAGTAGATAACTCAATATTTATCTACTAGGGCAAAATTTTTATAAACTAATTGTATTAACTAATTATTAACTAATACCTAATATATCATTAATAGCGTTTTTATATCCGTCAGCTTTAGCTCCAAATATAGCTTGGATTCCATTACCTACTTCCATAACACCTGCTGCACCTAAAGTTTTTAATTCAGCTTTATCAACTTTAGCTTTATCTTTAACTTCAACTCTAAGTCTTGTTATACAAGCATCAACACTTACAATGTTTTCTTCTCCACCTAATGCTGCTAATACAGCTGGTGCTTTTTCAACTATTTCACTCTTAGCACTTCCATTTTTGCCTTGGAAATCAGCTTTAGTGTATAATTTAGTTTCTTCTTCATTTTCATCTCTACCAGGAGTTTTTAAGTTAAACTTCTTGATCATGAATAAGAATAAGAAATAGTAAACTACTGCATAAATTGCTCCTATTAATAGAACCATAAACCATTTAGTTGGAACTCCTGCTCCTGCTGGAAGTAATCCAAATAAACTAAAGTCAATTAATCCACCTGAGAATGTCATTCCTATAAATACATTGAATATATCCATTAACATGAATGATAACCCTGCTAATATACAGTGTACTCCGTATAACACTGGAGCAACGAATATGAATGTAAATTCTAATGGTTCAGTAATACCTGTTAATAATGAAGTAATAGCTGCTGCTAATAATAATGATCCAACCGTTTTTCTCTTGCTTGGAGCTGCTGCTCTATACATAGCAAAAGCCGCTGCTGGTAATCCAAACATCATGAATGGGAATTTACCTGCCATGAATCTTGTAGTTCCACCAACTATTGTTGACATAGTGTCAGCTGATGCACCTACTAAATCAGTCATGCTTGATAATTGAGCAAAGTATGCTGTGTTAGCACCTGCTACTGTTTGCCAAGTTCCATTAACTAATATTTGACCATCAACAAATGATCCAAACCAGAATGGAGTATAGAATACATGATGTAATCCAAATGGAATTAATGCTCTTTCAATAACTCCATAGAAGAATGTTCCTATAAATCCTGCATTTCTAACTGCATTAGCTATAACTCCAATACCATCTTGAACTATTGGCCATAAGAATGCTAATATAGCTCCTACAACTGCCATAGTAACTGCTGTTATTATTGGAACAAATCTTGATCCTGAGAAAAATCCTAATATTTGTGGTAATTGGATTTCATGGAATCTATTATGTAATATTGCTGTAATAATACCTGTGATAATACCACCAAACACTGACATGTTTAATGTAAATATACCTAAGTTAGTTGTAACATATGTTGCGTATTTACCAATGCTATCTGGAGTAAGGACTCCTAATTGAGTAACTCCTAAAGCAAGCAATGTTGAAATAACTTGATTCATTACTATAAATCCAAATACTGATGCTAATGCTGCTGTACCTTTGTCTTTTTTAGCAAGACCTACTGCAACACCAACTGCAAATAGTATTGGCAAGTTTCCAAAAATAATATCACCTATATTTTTCATTACTGTTAATATAGCAGTAACTGCTGGAATACTAACAAATGCTATAAGTGGTTCATAAACTGCTGGTGGGTTATTTAATCCTGCAATTCCAAGTAAAGCTCCACCAACTCCTAATAATATACCTGCGATTGGTAAAGCTGCGATTGGTAGCATTATAGCTTTACCTATTCTTTGTAAATATTGAAGCATAATAATTCCTCCTAAACTAATTAAATAAAATAAAATTAAATGTTATGTAAGTATATATTGCTATTTTTAGCTGACCAGCTAAAAATTATGCAAATAAAAAAGACTTAAATATAAGCCCAGAAAAATTTATTCAATCAAAAACAGTATTGTAATAAATTTTTCTTTACTTATATTAAGTCTTGCCTGCTTTACCAGTTACACCTTAATTATATAAACATAATATCATATTATTTCCCATTTGTAAAGGTTTAATTATTTTTAGATACTTTGAATCTTTCAACATGAATAGTTAAAAATGCAACTTCATCCTTTGTAACCTTCACTTTAAGTTCATCTTCAATAATCTTAGCAATTCCTTCTGATATTGAATATGATTTCTTATATGTCTTCTTTATAATTCTAGATAAATCATTATGAACACATGTATTATCCATTATTCTTTGAAGTGCAAATTTAATATGCGTACAAAATCTTGCATAATCTAAAGATTTTTTGTTTATTTTTATTCCTAATCTATCTTCAACATATTCAGCTATAGTGCTACTTAAATAAGTGTTTTTTATTGTATTAGAAAGTTTACCATTATTTAATGAAGAATGTATATGAAGCGCTATAAATGCAACTTCTCCATCAGGTATCATTACATTTGAATAGCTCCCAACTCTTTCTGCCACTATTTTAGCTAATCTGAATTCTTCTGAATATAAAGTTTCTGTCTCAACTAAAAAAGGATTCTCTATTTGTTCATCATTTTTCATTCTTTTAACTGCAAAAAATAAATGATCTATTAGACCAATGTGTATATGTTCATTTAATTCTTCATTCAATTGTTTAGATATTTCATATATAGCTTCTTCACAAACTGCAAAGAATTCATCATCAATTTTTTCTATCATACCTTGAAGGCTTTTTATATTTTCCTTGTTTTCTATGGTAAATATTTTTTCTATTTCTGTATTTTCAGGTATGACATGACCCGGCTTTTTACCAAATCCTATACCTTTAGCAAAAAGTATTTTTTCTTTATCAGATGAATCAACTAAAACTATATTATTATTAAAAACCTTTGACACTACTTCGCTTTTATTAAGTATTATTGTCATTTTACTATCCTTTCTATATACAAAATTTATTAATTATAATAACTCAATATTAATTATATCATTAAATTTAATCACAATTCGTATTTTTTTAACAAAGTAACTGTATCACGCTTTATTAGTTAAAAATTTGAAAGTTTCAGTAAAAAGCGTACATACTTTCTAAAAATATATATTTTATTTAGATTGTTTTCTATAAAATTCCTCTTTGGTAATATAATAAGTAACATGATCTTTCCACTGACCATTAATAAATAAATATTTCTTATTTATACCTAATTCATTAAATCTACAGCCTTTTAATACACCTTTTGATTTTTCATTTTCTAATAGTGCTGACGCTTCTACTCTATGCAGATCTTCTTCAGTAAAAAGATAATCTATAAAAAGATTAACAGCTTCTTTCATATATCCATGTCCTTGCTCTAGCTTATCTATAGAATATCCTAAGATACCATTTTTAAAACTTCCAAAAACTAAACTAGATACTTTTATTTTTCCAATGAAATTATCATTTTTAAATATACCTACTTCAATAGAACTTCCATTTAAAAATTGTCTATAACTTTCATTTAATATATCTCTTTGCCCATCCAATGTATAAAAATTATTATCTCTATTAGGTTCAAATGGAGCTAGATACTCCTTGTTTCTTATGTAATATTCCAATAAGTCATTTGCATTTCCAGGTGTTAAATTTCTTAATACTATATTTTTGCCTTTTAATTCTATAAATAAAGATTTTATTTTATGATTATACTCTGTACGAGTTATTCCAAATGATAATTCATCTAAAAATTCACCCTCATGATATTGATTTTCACTAAATATCCCCTCTAAAGTAAACCCTAAATCTAAAAAGGAACTAATCTCTATTCCCTCTACAGTTTTAATATTAATTTTAAATATATTTAAATCCTTAAATACAGCCCTAAGAATCAGTTTTAATGTCTCTTTTAATAATTCACATTTACAAGCTTTATAAAAATTAAGTTTAATATCACATTTTTTGCTTGAATCAGCAAACTCTATTATATAAAATCTACCAATAATTATATCGCTTTTATCTTTTATTATATATTCTTTCTTTGATAACTTACTTACTTCTATTTTAACCTTCAAATTAGATTCCATCAAAATTCTCCCACTGCATTTAATTAAAATAGCACTTACATTTATTAATGAAAGTGCTACCTTATATATATTATAATATTTTTAACTTGAGTCTACCATAGTTATTGTGGAAATTAGCTAATTAATTATTAATCTTATTTTTTAATTCTCTAACCTTTTCTATAGGTAATCCTGTTCCTTTAGATACTATTTCCTCACTTACTCCAAGTCTTAAAAAACCAATAGCATCTTCTATTGCTTTCTTTTCTATTCCTTTTTCTATTCCTCTTTTTTCTACTTCTGGATCATATAATGTTTTTGTCATTGTACTATCGTTTTTAGTTTGAAATTCTAGGTGATAAGTAACTTTATTACTAACTTCATTATTTAATACTTCAAAGAATACATCTCCTCTTAAAGTATCAAATGTATCCATTATTACTTACTGATAATTCAACTTCATCACTACTAAAATTTTCTTCAAAAATCCCATTTAATAAATTAACTAACACTTTTTTAGATGTAGAAAATAAAAACTTTAATATCTCATCAAGTTTTACTTTTTCATTACTAACTGTCAAATTATCACCTACCTTGCTCTATCTTAATTATAACCTAAATTTCATATCCTTAAAACAACTAAAAATCTTTAAACTTGTACCTGTAAAATTTTACACCCCAGGGGTGAATAAAAAAATTATATGTTTATTTTTTATTGAAATTTGATATAATAAAGATAGAAAAAGCTTAGTGCTGGTAACACTAAGCTAATCCTAGAACGTTTTTTAGTTTTAGGGCTATTGATTTTTTATTGGATTGTTAAAAAAGAACGCTTATCTTTTGCGATTAGATGGGGCGTTCTTTTTAGTTTTTAAACTTAATTTAAAACCTTTTATGTTAAATTGAACTTCAAAATCACATTCTTTAGAATCTTCTTTTAAAGCTATAATAATAAGTATAATCAATACAATGCTTATTATTACCGCTAACACACCAATAATCATTTCCAATACCACCCCCTCGAACTATAAGTATTTCTACCAATAGCCCAAGGCGGAAAACGTACAACCACCGTAGCCCACCTCTACAGTTTTCTTTTAAATACTTTCATAGTTTAACATATTATATAAACTAATAAAATACATATTAAAAAATATAAAAACAAATACTATTTTTTAATTAATATTAATTGTGCTACATATTCTATAATTCCATATAAAATCCTCTAAATGATTTTATATACTACTCTCCATTATCAACTTTCAACTAAAAAAAGCCAGAGCTTTCGCCCTGACTTTTTAATGTGTTAAAAATTGATTTAACTTTATTGAATAAATGTTAACTCACATAATTCCTAATTATCTTAATAATTGAAGAACTCCTTGTGGTTGTTGGTTAGCTTGAGCAAGCATTGCTTGAGCAGCTTGGCTAAGAATGTTATTCTTAGAAAAACTCATCATTTCTTTAGCCATATCAACATCTCTTATTCTTGATTCAGCTGACTGTAAGTTTTCACTTGAAGTGCTTAAGTTGTTTATTGTGTGTTCTAATCTATTTTGAACTGCTCCTAATTTACTTCTTTGTGTAGAAACTGTTTCAATTGCTTTATTCACTGTTTCAATTGTTCCTTTTGCATTATCTCTTGAAGAAACGTCTGCACCATTTACTGTAAATTTAACTTTATCAGCTAACTTTGTATCAGCAAATCCTAAGTCTGCTTCTGCTATTTTTTTCCCATTATTTAAAATAAGTTCTTTAGTACCTAAAGTTCCTACTAATTCACCATCTTTAATAAGATTAGTTCCTTTAATTTCATAGTTTCCTGGTGCAAGTTCACCAAGATTTTTAGCTGCATCCTTAGTATCCATTTCATTAGTAATTGTAGCTTTTCCATCTTTCACTACAACTGTAGCTTTATCGTTAATCTTAGTATTTTCAAATGCTGTATCTTTTCCATTTAATTTTAATGTATTGCTTGTCGCTACTTCTCCAACTGCATTTCCATTAGCATCCTTTAACTTAGTTCCGTCAACAGTATATGTTCCATCAGCTAAATTAGAATCAGCTACAAGATCTTTTGTTTCACTAATTACAACTGTTGATGTTAATCCTAAACTAGCTGAATCCATCTTATTTATAGATAAATCCATTGATTGTCCTTCGTTTGCTCCAATTTGGAATTTACCATTAAAAGTTCCATCTAATAATTTTTGAGTATTAAATTCAGTTGTGTTAGATATTCTATCTATTTCTTTAGTTAATTGATTCATTTCTTCTTGTATAGCAGTTCTATCAGCTTTTACATTAGTATCATTTGCAGATTGTACTGATAATTCTCTCATTCTTTGAAGGATTGAGTGAGTTTCATTTAAAGCACCTTCTGCAGTTTGAATCATTGAGATACCATCTTGTGAGTTTCTTGTAGCTTGATCTAATCCTCTGATTTGGCCTCTCATTTTTTCTGAGATTGCAAGACCTGCTGCGTCATCTCCAGCTCTATTTATTCTTAAACCTGAGCTTAATTTTTCCATTGATTTACCACTGTTAACAGTGTTCATTCCCATGTTTCTGTGTGCGTTCATTGCGTTCATATTGTGATTGATTATCATAATAAAATACCTCCTTGAATTTTGAAGTGGACATCCTTTTCCACCATAATTTATTTTTATATTTATAGAAACCCTTACGGGATAACTAACAGTTTTGAGTTGAGAATTGAGAGTGGGTGGATAATTTTTCTATGAAAAATTTTGAATTTATAAATTGAAGTTTTTCTTTAGAAAAACTTCCTTAACTCTCCATTCTCCACTTTCCACTATCAACTTTAAAAATTCCACTCTCAACTCCCTGCGCCGTGCGTTGTGGGACAAAATCGAAATAAAAAAAGAGCGATCTTCATTAAAACTTAGCTTCCTGCTAATATTTAATGAAAATCACTCTTCCTGAGCTTGTACTATTATTAAATTTTACATAAAATATGAAAATATTATTTACTCATACTTTCGTATACTTCGCCTCTTACGATTTTAATTTCTCTTGGTGCATCAATTGCAAGTCTTAAATTGCCTTCTTCACTTCTTATTACTGCAACCTTTATTTTGTCATCTATTACTATATATTCACCTGGTTTACGACCTAAAACTAACATTCAATACAGTCCCCCTAACGCTTGTCGTATAAATAAAAAAATGGGAGCATACCCTAATTTCATTAGCTTCCTGCTAACTATAATAGGGTTATACGCTCCTCCTGAGTACTCTCATTGCATCTTGCAATGATAACAATTTTTAAATTTAAAGTAAAATAACTTCTTGTTATTTTATAAGACAAGCCTCTTCCTGAGACATTTAAATTCATCCTGAATTATCTTATATTTATATTATCGTAAGATTTATTATCCACTTTATACTTATTTTAAAAATTTTTTCTAAGAGCATAAATAACTTTTATGGTAAATTATATATTATGTAACTCGCTCATTCTAATTATAGCATATATATGATTTTTTTCAATAAAATTCTATTTTTACATATCTCTATTTAAAACAAATAAAAAAATACCACTCAATTAATAAAATTAAGTGGTATTTTTAACAAATATTAAATAATCTCTACATTATATAACCCTAATATCATCTAAATTATTTACGCCATCTAAAATTTCAATATAATCAACAAGAGCCACCTTTATATTTAACTCTTTAATTTTATCTAATTTATCTTCTAAATATGATATTTTATCTTTAATATTAATTTTCTTATTTTTAATTATAGTTCTTATATCTTCACGTATTTTATAATGATTATTATTGTCTAACCAAGTGTATAAATCATATATATTAGTAACTAATAATCTATTAGAATTTATATAATTTATTAATTCTTCATTATCTTTATCAAAATTATTAGATTTTAACTTTTCTTCAATCATTGTTGATATAAGAATATTATTTCTTATTAAATCATAGTTTGGCTTCATTCCATCTATTAATTCTTCCATAGTTCTTAATAATTCTATCGTTACGCTTTCATTCATTTCTATAAGATCTTTTTTAGCATCCATAGCTTTATATTGTAATACAAATCTACTTAATAATAGTCCAATAATAGATCCTATTATAACATACACAATTCTATTGATACTTAAAACAGCTGTTCCACCCATAAGTGCTGCAGAACCTATTGCTGATATTGTAACGCATATCATATTATATTTATATTCCTTTATATATCCACTTATATATCCAGCCATCATAATAATCATAGTTCTCATAGTTAAATCTTTAAAAATGTAAAATAAAGTTGCAATTATAGCTGTACCTACAAATGTTGATAATATTCTATACTTAAATTTTTCTTTAGATACTTCATAATGCGGTTGAACCAATGAATGTATAGTGAATATAATCCATCTTCCCTCAGATAAATTAAAATAATCCATTATAAATCCACCAATAGCAACACCAAGTCCTAATCTAAATGCATAAGAAAATCTTAGAGAATCTAGTGCAAAATGTTTTTTAAAAATATACATTGCTTTAAATTGGTTTGGTATTTCATCACCTTTATTAATAAGATTATATTTTTTCTTATCTAAACCCTTTAGTTCATATAAGCTAGTTTTTAATAAATGTAAAGAATTAAGCATTCTTGCTATAATAATGTTATTAGAATTTTTTACATTATATTTTTCTAATAGTTCATTAAATAATACATCTAAATTTTCTAAGTTATTTTCATCTTCAAAACATATTTTCACATTATCAATTGATATTATTATATCGTCTTCTATTTCTTTTATTTCATTGATTTGTTCAATATTATCGCCTCTTTTAACTCCTTCAATATCATCTAAGAGAACATTTAATTTATCTAATGATAGGGAAATATTTAGTTTTATTCTACTTTCTTCTGTTATATAAAAATGCTCTGCTCTTTTATCATAAATAATTTTTCTGAATTCATTTATAGAAGATTTTATTTCATTATCTATTTCTTCAAATGAATCATTATTTCTAATAGCTCTAATCTTTTGTAACATACTAGTACAACTTTTTGCTAAAAGCTTATTACCTTTTTTATAAACTCTGTTTCTGTTTGCTATTAATTGAATTGCCATAATAGACACAGCTCCAAACGCTAATGATAATAATCTTAATGGTAATTTATCAGCTGTAACTGGAAAAGAAAGCATAAATAAATACTGAAGTGTAAATGGAATATAGCTAGGAGAATTTAAGTTATAGCACAGTCTATATGCTATTATAAATAGACTTATAAAATTAAGCGGTATGGCTAAGAACATATTACTTGATGCTAAATACGTAATTATCCCCATTAAAACATTGAAAACCATTAGTCCTACTGTATTTTTTACAGGATTTAATGTTAAATCTTTTGTCAAGAATAATAGCATGCCCGTTATGGTAGTAACTCCTATTAATATATTGTCATCTCCGAATATAGTTTTAAAAGTTATTACAAATACCATTATAAATATAAATAATATCGTTTGTGATACTATTTTCTTTTTCATTTAATCACCTTTTTTCTTTTGATTTTTAAGAGTTAAAAAGCATTTTACCATAAAATAAAATATCATACAATATTTTATTATCGCATGATATTTTTATGTTTTTTATAAAGTTATCAACACTATCCACAATATGTTGTTGATAACTTTTATTGAAATACTCAACATATTGTGTAGTATGTAAATTCCAGTTAAAATTAAGCTCGTTATTTATTACACATTTTTGTCATATACTGGACTATATGATAGAAGCACAAAATTAGTTTTCTAATCATATATTTTTTCAAGTCTTTTCTTAAAGCATACTTAAAAAACAGAAAAATAAAATATACATTATTCTTATTTTTACATTTATAGACGTTTTATATTATTTAAAAATAAAAACTAGTGTATATTTGTATACTATTTACTAAACATAAGTAGAATCATTAGATATTATACACTTATTTCAGTTATTTAATTTATAAAACATTTAAGCATACTTTTATTGTGGATAAAATAAATTTTTTACTTAATTACTTAATTGCTAAAATATCTTTTATAACTTCTCCTGCAATTATCATTCCTGCAACTGGTGGCACAAAAGATATACTTCCAGGTATTTGTCTCCTAATGGCACATTTTTTAGTTCCCCCTGTACAAACACATCCTGTTTTACAAGTAACAACATCTTCTACTTTAGGTTTTAAAGGAATTTCTTCCGAATATACTACCTTTAACTTTTGTACTCCTCTTTTTCTTAATTCATGTCTCATTACTTTTGCTAATGGACAAACGCTTGTTTTAAAAACATCTGTAACTTTAAATTGAGTAGGATCCAATTTATTTCCTGTACCCATAGAACTCATTATTTTTATATCATTTTTATAACAATACTCTGCTAATCCAAGTTTTGCTGAAACTGTATCTATTGCATCTACTATATAATCAATATTTTCTGGAATTATCTCAGATATATTGTCTTGAGTAACAAACATTTGATGAGTTATAACATTACAACTCTTATTTATAGAAAGAATCCTTTCTTTCATAACTTCAACTTTAGACTTACTTATAGTATTATATGTAGCATGTATTTGTCTATTTAAGTTTGTTAAACAAATAGTGTCATCATCAACTAATATTAACTCTCCAACTCCGGCTCTTGCAAGTGATTCAACAGTGTAACTTCCTACTCCACCGATTCCAAAAACCATTACCTTACTATTTTTTAATTTATCTAAACCATCTTTTCCTATTAACAATTCTGTTCTTGATAAAGAATGTTGTGCTAACATTTTCTTCTCTCCTTATAACTTTAATTTATATTATTAAATGGTTCTATTTTAGCAGTATATTATATATGACTAAGCTAAGTTAACAGGTTAAAATACCTATTTTACCTACTGTATATATCAACACATATTTAAAATTCCCCTATTAAATAAATCATATTATAAAATTTCTACATTATATAAATTTAGTTTCTTATATAAAAACATAAATTATACTATGAAATCTTTCGCTCATATTATATCATAAAATAAGAGTATTCTACTCAACTAACTTGGATATAATTTTAACATTAATTAATATTAAAATTAATATTAAAATTACTATTAAGTTTTTCTTTTAATGTTTATAATATAAATTATAACTTAACAGAATGTAATTTATTTTTAGGAGGATTTTTATGACAATTGGAATAATAGCTGCTATGGCAGAAGAATTAGAAATATTATTAAAAGATTTAAATCTTGAAGAAAAGAAAGAAAAAGCAAACATGATTTTTCACAAAGGAACTATAAAAGGTAAAAATGTTGTTGCTGTTGTTTGTGGAATAGGTAAAGTAAATTCAGCAGTATGTACTCAAATATTAATATCTGAATACAATGTTGATAAAGTTATTAATGTTGGTGTTGCTGGTGGTATTGGAAAAGATATTTACCCAGGTGACATAGTTGTAGCTGAAAATTTAGTACAACACGATATGGATACTTCAGCATTTGGAGATAAGATTGGGCAAATTCCAAGACTTGATACATTTGATTTTAAATGTGACAAAGACATGGTTTCTGCTGCAAAAAAATCTTGTGAAGAAATATCTGAACTAAACAGCTTTACAGGAAGGATAGTTTCTGGAGATCAATTTGTTGCTAACTTAGAAAAGATTCAATGGCTTGAAAAAGAATTTGGCGCTATTTCTTGCGAAATGGAAGGTGCTAGCATAGCTCAAGTTTGTTACTTGAATTCAATTCCATTCGTAGTTATTAGATCAATTTCAGATAATGCAAATAACGGAGCTCATATGGATTACGAAAAATTCACTCCAATTGCAGTTAAAAACTCAACTAATATACTTAAAAATATGTTAGAAAAACTATAATAAAAGGCTCTGTTTTAGTAGCGTGTTTATATATACATAATCAAAGTTACATTGTATAATCAATACACTACTAAAACATAGACTGAAATTAATTTAACTCACACCTCTCGAGGCTGTAAATATTTTTG
>NZ_JAMQHY010000082.1:0-7635 GCF_023845705.1 Clostridium sp. ZBS15 | reverse complement strand
TGCAATAGGTAAAGTGGCATATATCAACACTCTGCTAAAACATAGCCTATTACATAAATAAAAACCACTTAACTGCAATATACATCACTGTTAAGTGGTCTTATAAAAATCTTATTTAAATTAATTTTCTGCAGTTTCAAGTAATGCTAAAGCTACTGCTCCTACAACACCTGCATCTGTTCCAAGTCCTGCTGGTACAATCTTAACTGATTCAGCCATTGATTTAAAACATCTCTTATCTACAACTTTTCTTACTGTATCAAATACAATATTTCCAGCTTTTGAAACGCCTCCACCAATTATTATTACTTCTGGATCAAAAATTGATACCGCATTTGCAACAGCTATTCCTAAATAATTTAATGCATTATCTATTATATCTTTACATACTGGATCTCCAGCAGCTGCTTCTACAAATACTTCATATGAAGTTATCTCATCATATTTTCTTAATGATGTTTCAACTTTACTTCCTATAGCTTCTTTACCTCTTTTTCCTATAGCTGTTCCTGATGAAGTTGCTTCTACACAACCAATATTTCCACAATTACATCTTGGACCATCAGGAGCTACAGTCATATGACCTATTTCTAATGCGTTTGATGTATGACCTCTATATATTTTTCCATCTAATATAGCTCCACCGCCTACGCCTGTGCTTACTGTAAAGAATAATACGTTTTTAGCACCTCTTCCTGCTCCAAACATAAATTCACCAATAGTAGCAACGTTTGCATCGTTATCTAAGAAAACAGGTACTTCAAACTTTTTACTTAGTGGATCTACTAAATTAAAGTTTTTAAATGGAAGATTAGGTGTATATATTATTACTCCCTTTTCTGCATCAAGTGGTCCTGGAGAGCCAATACCTATTGCCTTTACATCTTTATATGTAACTCCACCATCTTTTATTACCTTATCTACCGAGTCTATTATTCTATTTAATACAGGAATTTCTCCCTCGTGTGCATTAGTCGGAACTGTTGTTTGGCTAATAACTTCACCATTTAAATTTGATAAAGCTGTACTTATTTTAGTTCCTCCTAAGTCAACCCCTACTACAAATTTTTGCATAAATTTATCCTCCATACTGAATACTAATTGTTAATTTTTCTCACCGGTAACGGTTCTAATATATTTACATTATACTATAATATTTAGTGTAAAGGAATGTAAATTTAAAATCAATATTTTATTTTCTTTTATATGCACTTATAGAGTAACAACCATATGAGTTAAAACCCGCATCACTAATAGTAAATTTATTATCTTCAAGCATAGAATTAATAAATTTTATATTTTCCTTATTTTCTTCATTTATTCTTATTATAAAATCATCACCATGATCTACAATACTAAAGTAATCAAAAATATTGCTATATTCACTTAATCCAAGGATTCCTGTAATATCCATACTATATGTTGACATCAATTACTTACCTCACATTTATTTTTTAATTTAGTTATTTATATAACTTATTATTCCTTTAATTAATTAATATTATTCTAATTATTAATATGTAAAAAGAGATATAAATACCATTATTTCCTGGTGCTTATATCTCTTTTAATTATGCTTTCAATTTATACTTTTACTTTTCTTCAGAGTTTAAATTCTCTATTATTTTATTTGCTTCCATTTCTGGAACCTCTTCATATCTTAAGAACTCCTTTTTAAAGCTTCCACTACCATGTGTAATAGATCTTAATTCAGTTACATATCTGCTTATCTCAGAAAGAGGAATTTCAGCTGTTATTTCTTGAGCTGAATCTTTTGGTTCCATTCCAATGATCCTCCCCCTCTTCTTGTTAATATCACCCATAACATCACCTGTATATTCATCTGGAACAGTTACTTGTAGTTTCATTATAGGCTCTAATAGTATCGGTTTAGCTTCTTCTAAACCCTTTTTATAAGCTACCGATGCCGCTACTTTAAATGCCATTTCTGATGAATCCACAGGGTGATATGATCCATCATGCAATGTAGCTTTAAGCCCTATAACTGGACATTTTGCAAGAACTCCATGTTCAATACATTCTCTTAAACCTTTTTCTACTGCTGGTATAAAGTTTCTTGGTACAGCTCCACCAACTACTTTATCTACAAATTCCAAATCTGTCTCTCCATCACTTCTAGGTTCAAATTTTATTACTACATCACCATATTGTCCATGTCCACCTGATTGTTTCTTATGCTTACCTCTTACATCTGATGACGATTTTATAGTTTCTTTATAAGGAATTCTAGGTGCTTTTAATATAACATCCACACCAAATTTATTTTTAATCTTACTTGCAATTATATCTATATGTGTTTCACCAAGGCCTGATATGATTATTTCTGAACTTTCATTATCCCTAGTTATATCAAAAACTAAGTCCTCATCTTTTAATTTAGTTAAAGCTTGAGATATCTTTTCTTCATCGCCTTTAGTCTTAGGAATCACAGACATTGAAATAACTGGAACAGGAAAATTCATTTTATCATATAATATTTTAAAGTTACTATCACATAAAGTATCTCCTGTATCTGTATACTGTAATTTAGATATAGCACCTATATCTCCAGCTATAACTTTCTTAGTTGGCATTTGATTCTTTCCTCTAATAAAATACATATGAGAAAATTTCTCCAATTTATTTTTATTAGAATTTAACACATTACTATCTTCTGTTGCCGTTCCTGTCATAACTCTAAAGAATGATATTTTTCCTACGAATGGATCTGCAATTGTTTTAAATACCAAAGCTGAAAAAGGTTTATTTTCGTCAAGGCTTATAAACTCCTCTTCATTAGTTTCAATATTTAAAGCTTTTTGTGGAATTGCATATTCTGGTGATGGGAAACAATCAATTATATTATCAAGTAAAGTATCAACACCTATAACTTTTAATGAACTACCACACATTACTGGTGCAATTTCACCAGTAGCACACCCATTAATAAGGCCTTTATATATATCTTCATCACTTAAAGTTCCTTCACTAAAATACTTTTCAAGTAAAACTTCATCAGTTTCTGCTACTGATTCCATAATCATCTCTTTACATTCTTGTATTTTATTTTTTAAGTTTTCTGGTATATCTATTATTTGAGTTTTCTTAGTTTTAAGATTATATACCTTAGCTTCATTTGAAATAATGTTAACTACCCCTTCAAAGTCTCCCTCAGAACCAATGGGATATTGAATTGGAACTACACTCATACCAAATTTATCTTTAAGTGATTGCAAAACCTTATCAAAGCTAGAATTTTCCCTATCTAATTTATTTATAAAAAATGTTCTTGGCAATTTTATTTTATTACAATATTTCCAAGCCTTTTCTGTTCCTACCTTTATTCCAGATACTCCACTAACAACTATCATTCCTACATCTACAGCTCTCATGCCTTCAATATATTCGCCTTCAAAATCGTAATATCCAGGAGTATCAACAATATTTATTTTCACATCATTAACTTCAATTGGTGCTACTGAAAGTGAAATTGTAAGCTTTCTTTTTTTCTCTTCTTCATCATAATCTAAAGTAGTTGTTCCATCTTCTATATTTCCTAATCTATCAATTATATTAGAATAGTATAAAATAGCTTCAACCAAAGAAGTCTTTCCTGTACCGCTATGACCCATTAACCCTATATTTCTTAAGTTTTTAATATTATAACTTCTCATAAATTCATAGCCAAACCTATAAGTTTCCTTAGGAGTTGGCTTTCACCTGCCTTTCCTTTAAATACTTATTATCTTAAATATATTATTCAATAATATATTTAAAAACTCCTTTTTTATTTTTTGAAATATTCAGAATATTTTATTTTTTCTGACTAATACTTAAAATATATCAATTATTAAATATATATTTATAAATTTCAAATACTATACATAAAGTTTTATATATTATAAGTATTAAATTTATCCTTAGATAATGCTATAATAAAGCTTATGAATTTCAAAAATAAACTATACGGGGGAAATTTCGTAAATGATGAGTAAATTTAAATTAAAAAGTAATTATAATAGATTGCTTTTTTTAACTTTTGTAATAGCTTCAATCAGCTTAATAGCCTTTATATTATTTAAATATCCTCATGTAGGTGTAGCTGATCAAGGTGACTTTGATAGAGTTATGAATGCTTCAGGAATATCTTTGCTTGATTCTGATAAAAACAATCCTAATTTCGTTAGATTTTATGATTATATAGTGAGTAATTATAAAATATCTAATTTTTTCAAAACTATTATTGGGTCCATTATTGGATCTAGTATTGGATTTTTAATTTTAATTATAAGTATCTTTTGCAAACTATTTAGTAGCAATATTTTTAAAACTGAATATTTAGCAATAGCTTATAGTATTATTTATATTCTTTCTATATTTATGATATTAAAATATTTAAATATAAAAAATATCTTAAATCTAACTTTTATAGGAATTTTAAGTTTATTTATGTTATTTGATGGGAATTATATAATTTGGTTTAATAGTTTCTATGGTGAACCTATGATGTTATGTACATTATTATTACTTATTGCTTCATTTTTACATTACATAAACTATAAATATGTAAAAAAAGATAATGATAAGATAATGTCAAAAATAGTATATATATTGCTAGCTACATTTTTATTCTTAGGTTCAAAAATGCAAGTAGTAACTGCTGTACCATTTTTAATGATATTATTATTAAAAATAATTTTAGACAATAAACAATATCTTTCTAAGAAAAACTTTGTATCAATAATAATTTTCTTATGCTTAGTTATGTCTTATCCTCTTGTTTTCAATGCTTTCAATGGAAATATAAGCAATGACACACAATATAACTCTGTATTTTACGGTGTACTTAACGGTTCTAAAACTCCAGAGCAAGATTTAATTGATTTAGGACTTAATCCTGACATGGCTTCAGAAGCTGGAAAACATTCTTATTTAAGTGATGAAGAATATGTAAAATACATTCCAAGAACAGAAATAACTAATAATGAATTTTATGGGAAAATAGGAAACTCTAAATTAGCTAAATTCTATATAACCCATCCTTTAAGACTTATAGAAGGAATGCAATATACTGCAAGTAAAGCTTTTGATACAAGCACCTTATTAGGAAAAACATCAATAGAATATAGTTCTGAACCAACAATTGATTTTAATAGATTTACTACTTGGTCAGACTTTAAAGAAAATTATTTACCTAAGAATTTATTATTTATAATTTCAGTATTTTTAATAATTTTTGTATATAGTGGCTGGCTTTATTTAAGAAATAAAAATAATGGAGAGCTAAAAAATAAGATATTTTTAATATGGACTATTATGTTTATAGCTGCTATTCAGTTCCCTATGCCTTTTGTAGGAAATGGTAGAGCTGATACTGCAAAACAATTATTCTTATTTAATTTTATTTTTGATCTTTTATTGATAATAACTATTTCTTATACATTCTCAAAAATAACTGATATATTTTCGAAGAAAAGATAATAATTTGAGCTTACTTTAATTTAACTATATATTTATAATTCTCTATTTAAATATTAATTAATATATGCGATAGGTAACATAGCATTGTAATTGGACTATACTTATTTTAGTGTTCTTACGTTCAATTACTCTGTCCAGTTTTATTTATTTATATATCAACTCTTAAATATATAGTTAAAAATATTATGTTACATAGGAGATTTACTATTCATGAAAAAATTAAATTGCAGAAAATTGTTTTCTGATAGAGTTTCAATATTAAAGCTTTTTATTATTGTTGCTATGTTAGTAAAAACCATTCTTTTCATATCCATTCTTAATATAGATACTGCTGATAGAATATTAAAGAAAAATTTAAGTTTTAAATTTGCGATTATTTATCTTGCATTTATTCTTTTATTTTATTCATTTGGTTATCTATTTTCAAAGAATAAACAAACTATCTTTTATATTATATTAAACTCACTATATACCATACTATTAATAGCAGATTTATCTTACTTTAGAGCTAATAGAGATTTATTAGGATTAAAAAATATTTTCTTTGAAAATACATTTAACCCTTTACAACATTCACTTATTAATTTAAGACCTGTTGATTTTATATTCATTGTAGATGTTATATTATTGTTAACTTGGATCATTAAAAGTAATATTGAAAATAATAATAAAAGAAGTTTTAAAAAGTTTTTTGCTACAATGATAATTTCAGTATTTATGATTATAGGATCATGCATATGTGTTGATGCCCTTCAATTGGGTGAATTTGGTGATAGCATAATTTTTAATCAATGGACAACCTTAATGGAGGTAAAAGCCCCTGGCCCTTTAGGATATCATATAGTAGAAGGTACAAGATCAATTAATAAGTATTTTAACGATAAACCTTCTAATGAAGATAAAAAGGCAATTGAAGATTGGTTAACCTTTAATAAAGAAAACATTGAAGACAATGAATACAAAGGATTACTTAAAGGAAAAAATGTTATATTTCTTCAAATAGAATCTTTAGAAAACTTTGTTATAAATCAAAAAACAAATGGCAAAGAAATAACACCATTTTTAAATAAACTAGCTAGTGAAGGTTTATATTTTAATAACTTCTATGAACAAAATAATGCAGGAAATAGTATAGATTGTGATTTTATGATCAATACCTCTATGTATCCATTAGGAAATAAAATAACTGCTTTAAATTATGGAGAAAATGTTTATCCTAATTCGCTTCCAAGAATTCTACAAAAAGATGGATACTTTACTATATCATCTCATGCTGAATTGCCAAATGAATTTAATTGGACTGAATTACATAAAAATAGTTTTGGAGCTAATGAACTTTGGACTATTAATGATTACGTTTATGAAGAAAGTGTTGGATATGGATTATCAGATAGAAGCTTCTTAAGTCAAACTGCAAATAAACTTAAAGATATAAAGCAACCATTTTTTATTCAACTTCCTACTTTATCTAATCATGGACCTTTTGATTTAAATGAAAAATATAGACAATTGAACTTACCTGATGAAGTTAATGATAGTTACTTAGGAGGATATTTCGAAAGCATATTATATACAGATAATCAATTAGAAATGTTTTATAATAAATTAAATGAGTCGGGGCTACTAAATGATACTGTATTGGTTATTTATGGGGATCATACAGGTGTTCATAAGTATTATAATGAAGATATTCAAGACATTGACTATGAGAACAATTGGTGGGATGAAGTTGATCATAAAATTCCATTAATAATCTACTCTAAAGATATGCAACATAAAATTATAAATAAGACAGGTGGACAAATAGACATACTTCCAACAATATGTTACTTATTAGGTATTGATGATAATTTGTATAGAGATTCTACTATGGGCAGAATTTTAGTTAATACTAATAGAGATGCAATAACTATAAAAGGAAATCATATTATAGGAAATGTTAAACCACCAGATGAAGAACATGTTTCAAAAGCATATGAGATAGGTGAAAAAATTATAAAAACTAATTATTTTAATCATAAATAAGAACAAAAGTTGCTAAACCACGCTTTTTAGTTGAGAGTAAATAATTAAGAATTGAGAGTTTTTTTAATTTTATAATTTTATGTACAATAACAAAAAGGATGTTGAATATTTCAACATCCTTTTTGTTAT